>CAIOJS010000179.1 GCA_903858655.1 uncultured bacterium
AATCGGGAAAATGTATGAAGAGCAGGGGAATCTTGAAATGGCATACGAGACATATTCCAAGACAGTGAAAACATATCCTGAAATAGTGACCGATTTTGCAAAGACAAGGCTTGAAATACTCGCACTGAAAATAAAAAAATAAAATGAATGAATTTGGATTTATTAATAAAATACGCCTCAAAACTTTTCCCCATATAAATCATCTTCTTCGGTCTGGTATTGGAGATGATTGTGCAGTGATTGCTGAAGGAAAAAAATATCAACTCGTCACCACGGATGCTGTCTATGAAAACACCCATTTTACAAGGCATTACACGCCCCCTTTTGAATTGGGCGCAAAGGCCGCGGCTGTGAACATATCTGATATTTGTGCTATGGGCGGCAGACCTCTTTATGCTTTTGTCACGGTGGGGGCTCCAAAAAACGAAGAGCAAAAGTATGTTGAAAAAATATATGCTGGGCTTTTTGCTTGGTTCAATGCCTTTGGAGTAGATATTGCCGGTGGGGATACAATAAAAGCTGATAAACTTTTTCTTTCGGTGACGCTTTTAGGGGAAGTGGAAAAAAACCGTATTATGTTGCGCAAGACGGCAAAGGCTGGCGATGTCATATTTGTGACTGGAAAACTCGGCGCCTCTCATGCAGGGTTGAAGACCTTAATGGGAAAAAATAAAAAACGGCTTTCTAAAGATGAAAATAGCGTAGTAAAAAAACATTTGATGCCTGTCCCAAAATTTATCGAAGGCAGACTGTTGGGAGAATCTGGTTTGGTCAGTGCGTGTATAGATATTTCAGATGGGTTAATGAGTGATTTACTTCATATTTGTGAAGAAAGTAAGTGTGGCGCAAAAATATGGGAAGCTCATGTGCCGATAGCGGACGAGGCGAGATATGTCGCGCAAAAGAAGAAAGAGAAGGCTCTTGACTATGCTCTCTATGGAGGAGAAGACTATGAACTTTTATTTACAGTATCTCCCCTTAAGGCAGCTAAGTTTTATGATTTTGCGGCTGGAAATGGTTTATCGTGTAAAGCCATAGGAAAACTGACAGCAAACCGCGGAGTGTTTAGAGTAAACGCTTCTGGGGAAAAGGAAGAAAGGTTTAAAAAAACATGGAAACATTTTTAAGAAAAAAGTATAAACTCATAGGTACGAAAAAAACAAAAACCACGAAGGAAACTGAAACTTTTGCAGTGGATTTTGCGTCTAAAATAAAGCCAGGCAAAGTCATAGGTTTAATAGGAAATTTAGGTGCTGGGAAAACACATTTCATTAAAGGCATAGCGAAAGCTTTTGGAATCAAAAAAAGCGAAATAATAAGTCCAACTTTTGGGATTGTCAGAGAGCATGTTTATAAAAATGTATTGTTTTATCATTTTGATTTTTATCGGCTAAAAGACATAAAAGAACTTGAGGTCTTGGGCTTTCGGGAATACCTTGCCAACGAAGAGGCTGTAATTGCTATAGAGTGGGCGGACAAACTAAAAGAATGTTTTGAATATTATGATTTCGTAGTAAAAATAGAGCATTTGGGTGGAAACAAAAGAGAAATTAAGATGTACAAAAAGCAACACAAAAATGAAAACTGATATATTGCGGAGCAAACGATGATAAATATGGTGGTAGATACTTCGGCGGGAGAAATAGCCATAGGTCTTTTTGACGGGAAAAAGCTTCTGGCGGAAAAGCATCTCAAAGCTGAGCAAAAGTATAACAAGATATTGGCGGACGCGATAAGTGGCATATTAAAAGAAACCAAACTGAACTTTTCAAATATAGATGTCTTTGCGGCTTCGGCAGGGCCAGGGTCTTTTACTGGAATCCGTGTTGGAATGGCTACTATGAAAGGGTTTGCCCAGGCACTTTCAAAAAAATTCTACAGTGTGTCCACGCTGGACATAATGGCTTGGGCGGCTATAAAGCGCGGCACAAAAGGAATTGTTTTTCCTATAATGGATGCGAGGCGAGGCGAACTCTATACCGCTGAATATGAAATTAAGGGCGAAATGGCTAAAAGAGTGTCGGATTATATAATGACCACAGAACAAGTATTGGAAAAAAAGATTCCCAAAAGGGCGGCGGTATGCATAATGGAAAATGAAGCCGACCTATTTAAACTTTTTTCAAAAAATGAAACAATAGCTGTGGTTAAATTGAAAGAAAACGATATGAGCGTGTTTAATGAAATTGTGCTTTATAATAGCGCGGACTTAAAAAACGAAAACATTTACAATATGGAACCGTTATATATTAGAAAATCGGAAGCGGAAGTAACGCTTATTAATAAAACTATAAATGCGAGGAAGGGAAAATGAAAAAAAATATTTTATTATTATTAGCTTTAGTGGCTCTAACTTCTGAAGCTTTTGCCCAAGTTAAGACTAACTCAGATTATTACAACCAACTCAATACCTTAACCACCGCAGTACCTTTCTTACTTATTGCTCCTGATGCTCGCGGGGGCGGCATGGGTGATGCAGGAGTTGCTTCTTCGCCGGATGCAAATTCGCAGCACTGGAATGCAGCCAAATATGCATTTTATTGATAAAGATTTTGGCATTTCGGTTTCGTATGCACCTTGGTTGCGCAAATTAGTAAACGATATCAACTTGGCTTACTTAGGAGCTTACAAAAGAATCACGAAACGTCAGGTTGTTGCTATGTCTTTAAGATATTTTTCTTTAGGAAATATTACATTTACGGATATTAATGGTAGTTCAATTGGAAATTATAAGCCTAATGAATTTGCTGTAGATGTTTCTTATAGTTATAAATTCACCAATACACTTTCGGGTGCTATCGCTTTACGCTATATTTATTCAAATCTCACAGGGGGCATAAGCGTTGCCGGTGCTGCTTCAAATCCTGGTCAGGCTGCTGCTGCTGATGTGAATATTTATTATGAAAAGCCTATCAAAGTGAGCAAAATGAATACTACCGTTGCTTTTGGCTTAAACATTTCTAATATCGGCAATAAAATATCTTATACTGAAAATCTCGATAAAGATTTTATCCCAACAAATTTACGCATTGGCGCTTCCTATTTGATGAATTTCGATAAGCATAATAGTTTAGCTTTTATGCTCGATTTGAATAAACTGCTGGTACCTACCCCTCCCGTTTATCTTACTGATACAACTGGAAAATTTGTGTTAGATGCCAATAACAATAAGATTATTGCTCATGGAAAAGATCCTAATGTTCCTGTTGTGAGAGGGATGTTTCAGTCGTTTTATGACGCACCGGGAGGTTATAGAGAAGAACTTAAAGAGATTAATTATTCGTTTGGAATTGAATATTGGTATGATAAACAATTCTCAATACGTGCGGGCTATTTCAACGAAAGTAAAACCAAAGGAAATCGCAAGTATGTGACCGTGGGTGCAGGTTTGCGCTATAGTGTATTTGGTTTGGACTTTGCTTATCTGATTCCCGTAACACAACGCAACCCTCTCGAAAACACCCTTCGTTTCTCCTTGCTTTTCAACTTTGATAAAATCAAAGGCAAGAAAGACAAAGACGACAACACCATAAAGAAAAATGAGTAGAATAGGCTTCGGGTTTGATACGCATAAACTCGAAATTGCCTCCGATTTATTCTTAGGTGGAGTAAAAATCCCTTACGAAAAAGGCGCTATCGGTCATTCAGATGCCGATGTGCTGATACATGCCATCTGCGATGCGCTGTTAGGCGCCGCTAATTTAGGCGACATTGGCACACATTTCCCTGACACGGACGCACAATATAAAGGTATAGATAGTAAGAAACTCCTAAAGGAAGTTATCGCTTTATTGAACGAGAAAGGCTTCCACATTTGCAATATTGACACCACCGTTTGCCTCGAGAAACCTAAGATTGCTCCTTACATCCCATCCATAAAGAAAAAATTAGCGGAAGTGATGGGCATACCCGAATTCGACATCTCCGTTAAGGCAAAAACATCCGAAAAGCTTGGGTTTATTGGTCGCGAAGAGGGAATTTCTGCCTACGCAGTGGTGCTGATAGACTAAGCTGTCGCGAGCGTTTTATCCGCTAAGGTTATCACTTAAAAAATCGTTCGTGGAAGTTCACAAGATATAGCTTCCGTGTGGCTCGCGTGACGGCGGTGTAGAGCCAACGCATATATTCGGTATTTATCATATCGTCGGTGAGGTATCCCTGCTCCACAAACACATTCTGCCATTGTCCGCCTTGGGTTTTGTGACAGGTGAGCGCATACGCAAACTTAATTTGGAGCGCATTCAGATATGGATCGTTTCTTATCAAATTCAAACGCTTGTATCGCTCAGGGATGTGGGCATATTCGTTGGCTATGAGGTTGTATAGTTTCTTGAAATCGGTGTAAGACATAGCGGGCGACTCCGTTGTTAGGGTGTTCAGCAGGAGTTTCACATCGAAATCTTTCTCTTCGGGATAGTCGAGGAGGCGTATGGTGGCATCGGCGAACTGAAATTCATCGCCAAAGGTTTCTATGTTTTTGATGCGGAGGATTTCGGCAATGTCGCCATTGGCAATGAAACCCGCTTTCGACTTCTTGGAAATCCAAAAGTAATTGTTTTTGACTATCATGATCTTGTCGCCGGCGTTGATTTCGCCTTCGCGGAAGAGGATCCTTCGCCTTATTTCATTGTTATAGAGGTTAGCTCTTTTGTTGGAGCGACATATCACGATAGTTTCATTATCGTCGGAGTTGGAGTAGCAGGTGTTGAGCATATCTTCCAAATCGGCGCCGTTGATGGACACTACGTCCTTGTATCCGTATGTCTGAAAGAAGTTTTTGGAGATATCTTCAACATGAATCAAGGTGCGGATGTAGGTGGCGTTTGCCAAAATGCCCGATTCTTCGGCTTGGCGAACGACTTCGGTGAGTTCGAAGAGGTCGGTGGAGACATGGAAGCTTGTGCGGAGATATTCTTGATTGAGCGCGGGGCTTATGTCGGTGCCCACGGGAGGCAATTGGGCGCTGTCGCCCACAAATATCAAGGAACAATTGATGCCCGAAAAGACAAACGTCAACAAATCTTCCAACAAATTAGAAGACGGAAACAGGGAGTTGTTGACCGACATCTCGCCCGCTATCATCGAAGCTTCATCCACAACAAAAATGATGTTCTTGCTTTTGTTCTCGCGCAGCGAAAGACTGTAGCCCGAGTCGTCTTCGTTGGTTTTGTATATCGCCTTATGGATAGTATAAGCTCGGTCGCCCGAATAGGACGCCAACACCTTAGCCGCTCTGCCCGTGGGCGCTAACAACACCGTGCGCAACCCCAAGGACGGCACAATATTGACCAAAACACTCACCAAAGTAGTTTTGCCCGTGCCCGCATATCCTTTCAACATAAATATCCGATTCTCCTCCCTTGAGGTGATAAACTCCGACAGCTTCCCGATAGCTTTCGCCTGATCGGACGTAGGCTGATGGGGGAAGTTGGTGGTGAATAATTGGGCGACTTTTGCGAGAGTCATGGAGTGAGTTAGTTAATTGAGTTAATTGGGTTAATTAGGTTAATTGAGTTGATTGGTTAATTAGGTAATTGGTTGATTAGTTAATTCGTTGATTAGGTTAATTGAGTTAATTGGTTGATTGGTTAATTCGTTGATTAGGTTAATTGAGTTAATTGGTTGATTGGTTAATTCGTTGATTAGGTTAATTGAGGTAAATGGTCAATTCGTTAACTCGTAATTCGTAGAGGCAATCCTTGGAGCTTGGAATTTGGAATTTGGAGCTTGGTTCTTCACTCTTGGAGCTTGGTATTTGGAATTTGGTATTTGGTTCTTTCCCCCAAAATCAAAGGTTCTCCCTCTCCTTCTTCTCTTTGAGGCTGCCTTGGAAGAGTTCGAAACGCACGAAGCGGCAATCTAAAGGTCCATTAAACAAAGGTATCTTCTTGGAGGGTTTCAGTCCGACGAATTTCAAGGCATCGAAATGGCTACTGATGATCCACGCGACGTATCCGGCGCAATTTCTTTTCAGCGTATCTCCTAAATCGCGATAAAGCTGCACGATATCGTCGTGTTGGAGGCGTTCGCCATAGGGCGGGTTGGTGATGATGAAGCCTTTTTCCTTCGGGAAATTGAAGGTGCGGAAATCGCTTTCGTAGAGGGTCACATCTTTATGCAATTTGGCGTTCACGAGGTTGGCTTGCGACACCGCGATAGCCACTTCGGACACATCGGAACCCACAATTTGGCAATCAAATTCGCAAATCTTGTCATCGGCATCGCGTTTCACCTGTTGCCACAGTTCGGCGTCGAAATTGTTCCAATTTTGGAATCCAAATCCGCGGCGATAGTAGCCTGCGGGGATGTTTCCTGCTATCATGGCGGCTTCGGAGAGCAGTGTGCCGGAGCCGCACATCGGGTCGTAGAGGTCGGTTTTCCGGTCCCAGCCGCTCAGGAGTATCATGCCGGCAGCCAGCACCTCGCTGAGGGGTGCCATGCCCTGTTTGATGCGATAACCGCGCCTGTGGAGCGAGCCGCCGGAGCTATCCAAAGCCACCGAACACTCATGTCCGCGGATGTGGATATGAATTTTGATGTCGGGATTTTCCAGTTCAACGCTCGGGCGCCGATTGAATTTGTCGCGGAAATAATCCACGATGGCGTCCTTGCAATAGAGTGATACATAGTGCGAATTGGTGAAAATCGAGTCGCTCATCACGGTGTCAACCGACAGCGTTTTGTCGTCCGTGAACAGATTGACCCACTCAAATTCTTTAATTTTATCAAAAAACTGTTCTTTGTCGCGAAATTTGAACTCCAAAACGGGCATCAGGATGTGCAAGGCGGTGCGGCAGCAATAATTGGCGGCATACATCATCGCCAAATCGCCCGTGAAGGACACCGCGCGATGAAGCACCTCAATCTGTTTGGCACCAAGGGCTTGCAATTCGTCGGCAAGCACCTCTTCCAAGCCGAATTGGGTTTTTGCGATATAAGGAATCTGATTCATTTTTATATTTTTGAGCAAAGGTACGGAATTTGGGGGGATTTGAATGAAAAATGAAAAATTAAAAATGAGACGTGGGTAATGAAAAATGAAAAATTAAAAATGAAAAATTAGGAATAGGGTGCGTTATTCAATTATAAAGTAGTGTTTTATATCATTAACCATACCTTAGTTATTATGCCTGCCCCCTTCTTATTCGTAATTCGTTTATTCGTAATTCGTAGGGGCTCCTTTTGGGATTTGAATCTTGGGATTTGGGATTTGGATTTTTATTATGGCGCATCCCTGCGGGTCGGGCTTTTCGTTACAAGTCCTCGGTAAGCTCCGCAGAGCTCCGCTTCCCTGTGGGCTTTTCACTACAATCCCTTGCGCGGGGGCAAACGGCAGGCATTTTAATTAAATAACGATGCCCCTCAATCATTTGAAAATATCAATCTTTTAATATCTATGGTAAAAGCTTCGTCAGAAGAAATAAAACTAAACATTTCTAATCCAAATCCTCATCCCGCTAAAGCATCCGTACACAATTATTTATTGTCTATTAACTGATGTTACGCATAATCATAAAATCCCGAAGGGATGACAATATTATAGAACACAGAATGCCAAGAAAACCACAACCCTGAAAGGGTGGCATTATTATATCATCCCTTCGGGATTCAATGCGTGATTGCCGGAATAATTTTCTATAGTAATTTCAGTCCTTCGGACTTTTTCGCAATATCAACCATTATCTATTCTTCAATCAAAAAGCTCTATTATTCAGTAATTAATGATATAGATAAACCAAAAAATTCAATTTCCGAAACCTTAGTAGAAAAGTAAAACATGGAAGGAATTTAATCTTATTAGCTTATTATATTGGTAATGATGAAACACATTCGAAATGGTTTCAATGGATTAAATAAGGAAATAAGGTTGATGGTTTTTTGTTCATAAATATGCTACTAAGGTTTTAGCGTGGTGAAATATAATATGATTTGCCTATCATTAATAATAAACGGTTTCTTAGATGAAGCAAATGTATTCTTTTCTTTATCATATTTTAATTCCGCTATTGACAAAATAATTTATATAAAAGTGTATTGAGCCCTATCAGCCGTTAATTTTCCTTATTTCAAGGTAAAAATATTCTCCTCCATACCAAATTACCATCCCGCAAAACCCAAAATATTTTATGTAGAAACAAAAGTTCATTACGCAACAATAATAGTATTGTCCCCATCATTGCGTACATTGTCTTCACTATTGCGTACTGTGTCCTGACAATTGCGTACACTATTTTTATTGCTGCGTATATTGTCATTATATTTGCGTAGATTATTTTTATTTTTGCGAATATTGCTTTCATCATTGCGTAGATTGTTTTTATTATTGCGAAGATTGTTTTTATCTCTGCGGAGATTATTTTTATGTCTGCGAAGATTATTTTTATGTCTGCGAAGATTATTTTCTCTATTGCGAATATTTCTTTTATGATTGCTATTGATTCTTTCATCATAAAATATATAATATTCAATATAAATAATTTATCGCTTATTTCAACGTATGTTATTTCCATCTTATATAATATTCCATTCATCTTACAAAATATTTTTTTGCTAAAATATTTTGTCATTAAAAAGATATTTTATAACTTTGCGGCGCTATTTATCCATAAATTCATTTTTATGAAGACTCAAAATATTAAAACTATTTTTAGGTTTGGCTTAACCACACTTGTTACCTTTGGTGATAAAGCTGTTTCAGCCAGTGTGCGCGATCACGACATCTTGCTTCCTTATGGTATTGATGATGCTTATATGTCGCTGTTTTCATCTACTTTAGAAGAAGTCAAAAACTTCCCTTCCTATTTCGAATATTTAGGTAAGATGAAAGACTTGTGCGAAATCAAAAATCTTGATGCCAAAAATCTGACGATTGCGATTCGTTCCATGATGAGTCGGGTGGTGAATGTATTCCCAAGAAACAGTGGCAAATGGATACGTTTCGGTACGAAAGACTTAAATAAAATGACGGATATGGCTCTTTACGATTGCGGATTGCGTGTGGTGCGTATGGCTACCTTATTTTTGACTCAGTTGGCACCAAAGGGCGTTACTGTTGAACTTATTGACGACCTATTCGCCTTATCTAACAAACTAATGGCGAGCATAGAGGCTCATAACGATGCCGCCTTGGAGCGCATAGCTGCCACCGTCGAACGCATCGAGGTGGCTAACAAACTCTATGGCATGATAGTCGAGCTGTTTGGCTACGGCAAAGACTATTGGTCTTCACTCAATTATGCCCGCTATAAAGCTTATATCATTTATAACACCCCTACCGCCAAGCCAAAACTATCGGGCAAAGTGGGCAGCGTTTCGGGCTCCCTGCTCGATGCACAAACCCATCAGCCCACACCAAATCCCAAAATCAATTTGGAATATGTCAGAACGCCCATCATTCCTAACGCTTCCGGCTTTTGGCATCGCAAAAAAGTACCCATAGAATGCACCCGATTTTGGGCAGAATCCGACCAACATACCCTCCAACAGGGCAAAATCACCCTAATAGAAAACCAAAACACCCACCTCAACATCCTCATAGCACCTGCCGCCCACCCGCCACCGGGGGAGGAATAAATGGTGGGGATATGGTGGGGCGTTGTAGGGACTTGACGTGTCGCGCCCCTTTAATAATTTATTATTTATCCAAAAATATAAATCGTATCTAAAAAATATTTCATACTTTTGTTTATTCATTGAAACACCTAAGTCTGTATGAAACTATTGATAACCGAAAATATAAAAATCTCGCTCATATCTATCCGCAGCCATTTGTTGCGCACCATATTAACCGTCTTGATCATCGCTTTTGGCATCATGGCGTTGGTGGGCATACTCACCGCGATTGAATCCATCAAAGGCTCACTCAACAGCAATTTTGCTCGCATGGGCTCCAACACCTTCAGCATCCGCAACCATGGCATCCGTATGCATGGCGGTCCCGGCGAACGTGCCAACGACTATCGTCAAATCAGTTACGACGAAGCACGCGATTTCAAAGACCGCTTTGTTTTCCCTGCCCAAACCTCTATTTTAACCACCGGAACACGTACCGCAACGGTGAAATACGAATCGGAAAAAACCAATCCCAACATCACGGTTATGGGCGTGGACGAAAATTATTTAGCCACCTCCGGCTTCGAAATTGATGACGGTAGAAACTTCTCGACGCAAGAACTCAATGATGGCGATTATGTGGTGCTCGTTGGCAGCGAAATTGTGAAGAAACTTTTTGTGAACAATCAAAATCCTGTTGACAAAATGATTTCCATCGGACCTCAAAAATACAAAATCATCGGCGTGATGAAATCCAAAGGGTCGAGCATGGGCTTCAGCGGCGACCAAAACTGCTTGGTGCCCTTGACCAATTTGCGACAATTTGTTTCGGGCAAAGAACTTTCTTACACGATAAACGTGATGGTGAACGATCCTTTGCTGATGGACATTGCCATAGGCGAAGCCACAGGATTGTTTAGCGTGATACGCAAGATCATCCCCGGTGACAACATCAATTTTGCCGTAGAGAAAAGCGATAATTTGGCGCAGATGCTCTTCGAAAACATTTCCTACGTAACCCTCGCAGCCACCATCATCGGCTTGATAACCCTGATGGGAGCCGCCATCGGACTGATGAACATTATGTTGGTGTCCGTCACCGAACGCACTCGCGAAATCGGCATCCGCAAAGCGATGGGTGCCACACGCCAAATGATTCGCAACCAATTCCTGATGGAAGCCATCGTTATTGGTCAGCTTGGTGGATTGTTAGGCATTTTGCTTGGCATTTTGATAGGCAATTTGATGTCGTTGTTGTTGCACAGTAGTTTTGTAATACCGTGGATATGGATATTCTCGGGTGTGATGCTGTGTGTAATCGTTGGCTTGATTTCGGGAATATTCCCTGCGATAAAAGCTGCCCGCCTCGACCCGATTGAAGCACTCCGGTATGAATAACAATTTGCGTTTGAAATATCGTTGGGCATATTGGGGAGTCATCGTTTTATTGTTTTTTGCTTTTGCAACAGCATGCAACCCGATTCGGAAATATCCGAAAGGCACCTATTTGCTGAAGAAAAACCACATCAACATCAATAAAACCAATCTCGACATCAACGAGATGCGCTCATTGATAAAGCAAAAACCCACTCGGACGAATTTCGGGTTGTATATAAATATTCGCTTATGGAACTTCGCCGTCAAAGGCAAAGAAACGGGATTCAAGAAATGGCTAAAGAACACCATTGCTGCCGAACCAATATTGCTCGACACCATTTTGACCGAAAGCAGCGTCCGACAATTGAAATATTATCTCGAAAGTCATGGATACTTCAACTCAAAAGTGGAATACGTCACCAAATACAAAAAATGGGGTGCCCGAACGGATTATTTAGTAAACACAAAGACTCCCTATACGGTCAGAAACATCAATTATCTGATACCTGATGCAACCCTGAAAGCCTTTGTGTATGCTGACAAAAACAATTGTAAAATCGTGAGTGGCGAAAACTATAATGTTGACAAAATGGATGGCGAGCGGGATAGAATCACGAGGAATCTACAGAACAATGGTTATTTCTATTTTAGCAAGAGTTACATCAGTTTTTTAGTTGATAGCTCCATGAATTCGCATCAGATTGATATTTCTATAAAGATTTCGGATGCGATGGGTCCATCCAAAAAGAATCCTGACTCCTTGGTTACGGTGAAACACAAAAGATTTACCATCAACAAAATCATTGTCAACACAGATTTCGAACGCGACAGACCGACCAATACTCACTATGATACCATTCGAGCCATCATCCCGAATCGGGTAAAGACACGTCCGCACAAGGTGTATTATTTCTGCTATCCCAACAAGTTGAAGATTAATCTGCGCACCTTAGCCCAAACCATTTATATTGACAGCAATGATGTATATAACTATAATGATGTGGATATGACGTATAAAAGCTTGTTGGATTTGAAGATTTATCGCTACGTAAACATCGAATTTCAAAGTCTTCCTGACACGAGTGCCGTGGAAGGCAAGATGGATTGTTATATAAAACTGTCTAAATCGCCCACTCAGGCATTAGCAGTAAGTACCGATGCTACCCACACCGGCGGCGAACTTGGGGTGCAAGCCAGTTTGATTTATACCAACAAAAACATTTTTCATGGTGCCGAAATCTATGATGTAAAGTTTAATGGTGCCGTTGATTTTCAATCATTCAAAAAGAGTACAGGGGTGATAAAACCAGTTATTCCCAATTTATCTTTTATTCACACTATAGAAACAGGATTGGAATTGAACATTAAAATTCCGCGCTTTTTGATGCCTGTTAGGCAATATCGTTTCCCGAAATACTTTAAACCTAAAACCAACATCAATGCATCCTTCAATTACCAGATACGCCCCGAATATGAACGTTATTATGCCATTGGTTCCTTTGGTTATCAGTGGAAAGAAAACCAATACAAGACGCATTATTTGACACCTTTGCAAGTGAATCTTGTAAAGATATTCCCCGATTCCACCTTCACTTCTCAAGTGGATTCTATCAAGGACCGAGCACTGCAGAACACATTCCGCGACCATATTATCACAGCTTTGGCTTATAGTTTTGTGTATAACACGCAAAACATAAACTTGAAAGAAGATTTCATTTATTTGAAAGCCAATGCGGAACTTGCTGGCTTGTTGTTTTGGGTTTATAGCAAAATTCAGAAGAGACAAGGAGCCTACGAGCTTTTCAGCATCCCCTACTCACAATATTATAAAATTGATGCAGATTTCAGATACTATATGTATTTTAATGATAAAAATCTAATGGTTTTTAGAACATACGCGGGATTTGGTGGTCCTTTGGACAAGGAAAACACTTTACCGTTTGAAAAGAGTTTTTATGCAGGCGGGGCTAACAGTATGCGTGCATGGCGACTGAAAACATTGGGACCGGGTTCCTATAAAGATTCTGCCACCTATGCTTTGGATAAAATTGGAGAAATAGGAATGGAATTCAATGTTGAATATCGTTTCCCAATTTATAAATTTTTGAGAGGAGCAGCGTTTATAGATATTGGAAATGTGTGGTTGCGCAAAAAAGAAGCTTTATTCCCGGGAGGAGAATTTAATATTACTAGGTTCATAGGTGAACTTGCTGTGGATGGAGGTCTTGGATTGCGAGCAGATTTTGGCTATTTTGTCATCCGTGTTGATGGTGCATTTGTAATAAAAGACCCTGCACAATCTAAAAATAGCCGATGGATAGGACAAAACGACCGAAGATTCTTGATATTCGGAAACTTTGGTATTGGGTATCCGTTCTAGTACTAGTTATAAATTAATGTTCTTACGCTTTCATAAAGAAACAAAGATGCACACCTCTATGAAGGCTCATGTTTTGAACCTAAGCTTTAAGTTTCAATAATAATTATTTTAAACTACTTCAGCCACAACAAAACTACTGCCACCCACAAATATCAAATCTTCTTTTGTGGCTGATTTCCGAGCGTAGTTATAAGCTAAATTCACTGAAGTGAAGGCACGACCAATCAAACCATGTTCAAGTGCTTGTTCTGCCAATACATTTTGATCAAGACCTCTAGGCAGACGTGGCTTACAGAAATAATAAGTTGCTTTTTTGGGAAGCAAACACAATATCTTTGAAACATCTTTATCGCCCAACATGCCTAATACAAAGTGCAATTTATTATATTTTAATTCGTTGATTTGCGAAACCACTTGCTTGATGCCTGCTTCGTTATGTGCTGTATCAAAGATAGTCAATGGTCGGCGCGAGCGTACTTGCCATCTGCCTTTGAACCCTGTATTTTTAAGCACATTGGCAATGCCATCACTTAAACCTTCTTTGGTGATTGTGATGCCTTTTTCATTTAAAATATCTGTAGCTGCAAAAGCAGTCTGCAAATTTTCTCTTTGATAGTCGCCTGACAAAGGACAATACATATTCTTGAACTTGGTAACAGCATACTTATTCATCGTAAAAACACTACCAAAAGGTCTTTCGCTCCACGACCACAAATCCTCTATTTTGTATATCTTATCAGCAAATTGAATATCTGTATTCATGCTTTTTGCCACATTTTTAAACACGTTATCTGTTTTCGGTTGCGACTTTCCTATCAACACAGGAATTCCTTTTTTAATAATACCAGCTTTTTCCGCGGCAATTTCATTCAGTGTGCTGCCCAAAAACTGTGTGTGATCAAGGCTGATATTTGTGATGATACTCAATATAGGTTGAATAATATTGGTGGAATCTATTCTCCCTCCCATACCGGTTTCTATTACTGCAATATCAATCTTTTGGTCAGCAAAATATTGCATAGCCAGCGCAAAAGTCATTTCGAAGAATGAAGGATGTATGGTTTCAAAAATCTTTTTGTGAGTTGCCACAAATGAAGTGACTTCTTCTTTAGGAATCATCTCACCATTCACACGGATACGTTCTCTAAAATCTTTTAAATGCGGAGAGGTGAAAAGTCCTGTTTTGTATCCCGATTCTTGTAAAATTGATGCGAGCATATTGGCTACGGAACCTTTACCATTAGTGCCTGCGATGTGCACAGAAGGAAATTTTTGTTCGGGTTTTCCCATTATATTACTTAAAGTAATACTATTGTTGAGGTTATTCTTATAGGCATCTGCTCCTATGCTATGAAACATAGGGAAATGATTGAATAAATAATTTAAGGTTCGACTATAGTTAGCCATGGGTAATAAAATTCAGAGTTTGATGATAAATTCTTTTGTTTTTACTTTATAACGATTTATTCAAATATTATTGCTTGAATAATACAATTAATTCAAATTTACAAAATTGTAAGAAATAGTTCCTTTCTGTTCTTCGGGTGCGTTGGTTTTCACGCTAAAGGTAGCACGTTTTGCAGCATCTCCAGCTATTTTTAATAATCCAGTATTCGTAGTTGTTGAACCCTTAGTGCCGGCAATGTATTTTGTTACATTTCCTTTTTTATCTACCCAGATATCCACCACAACAATTCCCTCAGCTTTGGAATTATAAATCGGCTTAGGAATATTTTTCGCGGTGCGGTCTTTCATCACGTATGAAATGCCTTTTTCATGTCCGGGACCTTGTCCTGGACCTTCTCCCGGACCTTTTCCCGGTCCAATGCCTCCACCGTCTCCACCACCGCTTCCTCCATCACCTTTATAGCTTGCAGCATTGATATCGCCGGTTTGTTTGCCTTGATTTCCTGTTGTGTTGGTAGTGCCATCGCCTGTTTTTTTCTTATAGAGTGCATTGGGGTTGATAACGGGGTCGTTAATCTTCACTACATTAGTAGTAACTTTTTTGCTTTTATCAGGATTGTTCAACGCGATTGCATCTTCATTATCTTGCGTGATTACGTTGTTATCACTTTTGTTGGAAAGGTTTTGGGTGCTGATGGGAATCAGTTGCTCTGAATTGTTGTTCCCCTTGCCGTTTTCGGTATTGCCAAAGTTGACTTCCAATCCTGAACCACCGCCTGCTTCAGGATAAGGTGGAAGGGGCGTGCGGAATATCATCAATACTAAAAAAAGTATCAACAACCCATGAAAAACAATGGTAAGAATTGCCGCAAGGGGTCTATGAGTTTGTTTTTGTTCTAAGATCATTTTTGCGTAGGTTTTGTGGCTAACACCATTTTAATCTTTAGTTTGTTGCCGATTTGCAACACATCAACCAAATCCTGGATGGTGAGAGCGTTATCTATCCTTAATACGATAGTTGGGTCTTTAATGTTACGTGTAGCGTTTGCCATCTCTATTTCGAGTTGGTCGCTAGGTATCATTTTGTTGTCAATATAATAGGTTTTGTCAGCCGTGATGGAAAGCGCAATCTGCTTAACGTTCATTTCTTGTGAGGTGGTGGCTTTGGGCAGCATGAGTTTTATGACAGAAGGATTGACCATAGTAGCCACTATCAAAAAGAACAACAACAGAAAGAACATGATGTCGTTGAGTGAACCCGTATAAACCTCGGCTGAATAGCCTTTTGACTTGCGCAAATTCATATTATGCTTCTTTTTGTAAGATATCCATGAATTCTATACCGGCATCTTCTAATTTAAAAATTACTTTGTCCAGTAAGATGCTTAAATAATTGTAGCCCACATAGGCTAACACACCCACTATCAAACCGGCTGCACTGGTAATCATTTTTTCATATAAACCGCCCGAAATGGAACCGATACTCATATTGTTGGTAAGTGAAATGTTGTAAAAAATCTTTATTACTCCCATAATCGTGCCAATAAATCCCAACATGGGGGCAATACCTGCCACGATACCCAATATTTTCATATTGCGCTCCAGTTTCGACACTTCATATTTGCCAACACTCTCAATGTTGCGTTCAATATCGTTGATGGGACGTCCGATACGTGCCAAACCTTTCTCCACCATGCGCGAAACAGGCGTGTTAGTGTTTTTGCACATCGTTTTTGCTGCATCCAATTTCATATCCGACACTAACATCTCGATATTGTTCATAAAGTTTTTATCGGATTTGCCTGCTTTCCGTAAAGCGATAAAACGTTCGATGAAGAAATAAACTGCCAACAGTGAACAGATAAAAATAGGAATCATGATGACACCGCCCTTGAGTATCAATTCCCATAAGGATAAAGAAACCTGAGTGGGAGTTTGTTGCGCAGCTTGAACTGCATGATTTGCGGTGTCCTGAATCGCAGGAGTGCCTTGAATGATTTCCAATATTATACCTAGCATAAGAATCTATTTAAATTAAAAAAATAAAAGTACTGGTTTTCTAGGTAGTGAATATGGCTATAGGCATTAAGTTTTTAACAGGTGATTGTTAATAATAACGAAGAAGTGTAAAGGGATATTGTATTGGGTGGAGTTAACAATAAGGTATTTTAGGAAAATCGTATTAGCTTTAAGGATTGTTGAATTAAAAATTAAAAATGTTGGATTGTTCTATTGTTCTATTGTTGAATTGTTGATAACTTTTTTTCTCATTTTCTTGCAATTTTAAGCTCAATGTTGTAAGAAAAGCGTATCTTTGTTCTTTAAAATTATTCTGTGAGAAAAAAATAGCATTAATACAAATTGGTTTATGTATAAAACCTACGGCACATTTTCAATTAATGAGTTCTCTTTCCATTCCGGCTATGGTAAGATTGGGGGGTATGTGGATGAACATGTCATTGAAAATAGCGTAGATAGCTTACTAATCAATCCAGATTTGCTGTTACCAAACTCAAGTTATTCCACAATTAACTCAAGTTATTCCACAATTAACTCAAGTTATTTACCAGCTAACTCAAGTTATTTATCAGCTAACTCAAGTTATTTACCAGTTAACTCAAGTTATTTACCAGTTATCTCAAGTTATTTACCAACTAACTCAAGTTATTTCACAGCTAACTCAAGTTATTTACCAGCTAACTCAAGTTATTTATCACAATTTTTGCTCGCCAAATCCATCACCGACAATTGCGCGGATTACCTCGCCTGTAATATATATTTTCATAGTCCTGAAAAAATAGTACGGGCAGTAAACCATCAATATATACTGTCTGATAATTTTCTGCAAGGCAGGCACCTAAACTTAGTATTAATTAAAAAATTATCTTATGAGTGATTCAATTCCCTCCGGAGTAAATGAAAGGGAAGTTTATTTCGAAAAAGTTGTTCCCTGGGTTGATAACAATGCCACACGCTTTGATCTTGACCCTGATTTAGTTACGAAAGTGAATAACACCTATGGTCCTGTAGCTACGGCGGGGACTTATCTGTTTCAAAAAAAGAAATATGATGATTCGTCCGCAAAGCGTAAAGACAGTTTGGTTACTACGCAACTTCAAACAGTTACTGATACTCTTATAGAATCGCTGTATGAAGTATTTGATTCAATTCCTGACAACGAATGGACTGACGCTGACAGGGATATTACAGGCAGGAAAACAGGGTTGGAAAAAACCCATGTTATTCCAACAACTCCTATAAAGGAAGATTGCTATTATATTCTAAAAGCAGCTCCTAACGGATATTTTATGTTCGAAGTATTTTCCGCACAGGACTCTGCGCGTGCGCGCAAGCCCGAATCGGCTGATGCTTTGGAAATGGCTTATGTGGTTACCGAAAGTAAAGTAAGACTTATAACTGGTTTTGAGGACAGGGTGCAGAAAACCTGTAAAAGCCCCACAGACCATACTACGTCTTTCATATCAACAAAGGCAAAATTCGAAATTGAAATTGACCCTGAGTTGAAAGCATTTGACCTTACGTTTTATCTACGTTGGGTTAAAACAAAATACCCTAACCTTGCAGGCAAATGGTGCGGACCATTTACTGCCATGATACTTTAGATTTATTTTTTACTTAGAAAACAATAAAACCCATCCGCTTGCTGAAATTATCCGTGAAATTTTTAGGGGAGTGGATGGTTTTTTAATGGTAAAATTGCTGGAGACCAGAGACCAGTGGGAAAAACGGGACGGTTCAATCATTAAATAATTAAAGTCATGAAAAAACTTATTCTTTTCTTAGTACTAACAATGTCTTGCTTCGCAATTAAGGCTCAGACGCTTTATACGGCTTTTATTGATTTTGAGCACGACCACAGTCTTATTAAAATTGATACAAGCCAGCCAAACAATATCTGGCAAATCGGACGACCATCCAAAGTTATATTTAATAGCGCTTATTCTCTGCCAAATGCCATTGTTACCGACACACTTCATTATTATCCGGCAAACAATAAATCTTCCTTTCGAATAGATGTAGTCCCTACTCCCGTAGGATGTTGGGGTATTGGTTATTTAGGCTTCAATCATAAATACGATACAAGACCAAACCAGGATGGCGGCTATGTTGAAATAAAATACGAAGGGGATACCAACTGGACAAATATTATTTTTGATACAGACCCACAAATGGGAATTTTCCCAAGTAATTTTTATAGTGCTACTGACACAATAACTGGCGGTATTCCGGCATTTAACGGTAGCTCCAACGGATGGCAGGGAGCAAGTTTTCAATGGACTTGGTTTTTAGGTGTAAAATCATTCCTCCATGACACATTATCCATACGATTTACATTTAAAAGTGATTCAAATCAAAGCAATAATGAAGGATGGATGATAGATGATATTTACATTTTAATAAATCAATGCTCAGGCGGTATTGAATCTTATGAAAGTTCAAAGCTGTTATCTGCGGTTGTTCCTAATCCAGTTTGTTCCGATTCATATATTGAGATTCAAAACTACCACAATCAACCTTTTGATATTGTCATTTACAATGAAATGGGAACGAAAATACAGGAGACTGATAATGTAGTTCAAAATAAATACTTAATCAGAAACTCAGATTTCCGAAACGGACTTTATTTCTATCAGATTCTCAATGATGGAAAAGAGTTAAGTAATGGGAAGTTTGTCGTTGAAGATTAAAAAAGAAGGAAGTACCCTTACCGCCCCGCTCGCTCGGATTTGTAATCCGAGTGGTCTAAAAACCAGTTAGCTTCAGGTTAGGCGAAGGTTCTACCTCCGTCTTTTCTATCCTTTTAGGCTCATGCCTAAATGTATATTGGAGTTTAAAAATAATAAAAGGCTTGCCCATCAGCAAGCCTTTTTCTTTCTATAACCCTTGGCAGTCATCAGATGACTTCAAGTCATCAGATGACTATCAATGACAACTAATGACCACTAAATGACAACAAAATGCCCCCCTACTCCAACCATTTCTTAATCCTCCCAATGACTTCTTCTTTCATAGCGGCAGGCAAGGATGCGATGCGGCTACGGTGGCTACCTTCGGGGCAAACGGCTTTATAGAGGTTGGTTTTATGGTCGAAATTGACAGCCGCAGCCGACCAAGGGTCGTATTCGCCATAAATAAAAATCATTTGGGGGTCGTTGTCGCGCAGAAATTTGGCGCAGCGTTGCGAAATGGTGCTATCGAAAGTCACGCGATAATCTTTGGGCATAAATATTTTGTCGAGATAGCCCTTGGCAGTGGTAATCTTCAGGTATTTTGCGAAGGGGCGAGTGTCGTAGCCGTAGTAGCCTAATTCGTGGGCGGCTTGCACAA
Organism: uncultured bacterium; assembly: GCA_903858655.1. Taxonomy (GTDB): domain Bacteria; phylum Bacteroidota; class Bacteroidia; order Bacteroidales; family CAIWKO01; genus CAIWKO01. The sequence continues at coordinate 20,066 of CAIOJS010000179.1, forward strand.
AAAATGCTTTCGTGGATTCCATCTCCTCCAAGGCAAAATAATCGGGCGAGCAAACGCGTATCAAATAGTTGAACATATCCAAATCACTCGCCTTCTTGGCAGGAATAGCTGCGGGTTTCCATCCCCATTGCCAAAAGGAAAAAGAAAATTCTAACACACAATAGTCATAGATTTCGTCTAAAGGCAGATTGAAAGTATAATGCTTATCATCGCAAAACGACTTGAACATCGGCATAAGTTTCGCTCTGCGTTTCAGTATCTGAAGCTGAAACTCTTGCACCTTGGCGCGGTCTTTGGCATTGCCAACCTGATTGGCTATAAAAGGCTCGTGGCGTCCGTCTTCGACGCCGAAACTCAAAGGCGCCACATAACACACAGAGATATCCACGTCATTGGGATACAGCGTGCGATAAATCAATGCCGTTTCACCGCCCTTGCTGATGCCGGTGGCTATCCATTTGTGGGTGTAAATCGTCTTAAATAGCTCCGTAACGTGATGATGGTCGGCAGCAGCATTCGTGGTGGTGAGATATTTCCAATTGAGTTCTTTGGGTGTGGACGTGCCAAAATAGCGATGTTCCACAAAAATCTGATTGGTATGAAACAAGTTTGCCACTTCTTCGATATAGCTTTCGCGCTCGGCATAATCGCCCGTATAGCCTTCCGTTACGATAACCGTAGGCGCATCATAAGAAAAATGAGACACATAAACGCGTTGCGCAAACCAACCCGCCGTGGTATCTTTGGCATCCAACCATTGTTTCAGTTCAACAAGATATTTCTCTTTAAAATTGGTAGTAAATTTGAGCGGTTTCACATCAATAACTCCGCGCAAGGACTTAATTTGTTTGTATAATTGCGTTTCTTGTGCTGTGGCAGAAGTTATGACAATGCAAACAAGAATTAACACAATAATCCAAATTTTCAGTGTTTTTCTGATCATAATAAATGGTATTCGTAAAGTAAAAAAAGAAAAATTTATACTTGTGGTTTATCTATTCTAGTCAAGTCGAACTTTGGATTTTTTGGAATGGCAAGCGGCACTTTTTCAACAACCACATTACTCGTATCCATACCATAAGCACGCACTTCACCAATACCCACTCGTTTCAAATAAGAATATATATCCATTATAAACTGTTCGAAAGGAGGAAAATCAAAATCAAAATTCTGAATTCTATCAATAATAATAAAACGGAAATCGCCCATGATACGATGTTTACGCAAGGAAGGATATTTTGAGGTCAAATCCAATTCATCATTCTTAATCAATTCATCAATAACTTGTTTAAAGAACAAATTAATACGAGGTTGTACCCTGAAACCCAGTTTAAAATCTATCTTTATCAGTACATCAGGAATGACAGTGGTCACCTTGAATTCTTTGGTGTTGGGTTCATCCATAATATCAATATGCACTAACCAGTACATATCAGCCCGCTTGGGTTGTTTGTTTATTATAGAATAAATAACTTTTGACTCCACCTCCGTCACTCGATTTGCACGGGTTAGATACACCAGGTTTGTAGCATATTTTGGAATAGTTTGATCATTTTTCAAATCTTTGAGTATTTCTGTATAAGGTGAAACACGAATAAATTCAGTAAAGCGATTCTTGATGGCTCTTCCTTTTTGCCATACATACATGATGAAAAATAATATCCCGGCTATAAGAATAGTTACCCAACCGCCATGTGTAAATTTGTTTAGATTAGCGAATAAAAATGAACCTTCAATGGCAAGATAGAGTAATACGAACGGAATGATAAGATATAAAGGTAGCTTTCGGTAAAAGAAATAATAGCCTAATAGAATAGTGGTCATCAACATCGTAATGGTAATGGAAAGTCCATACGCAGCTTCCATTTTAGATGATTCTTGAAAGAACAATATTACTAAGATACACGAAATCCACAAGAAGCGGTTGATGCTTGGAATGTAGAGTTGCCCTTTAATTTGTGTAGGATAAATAATGCGTGATTTGGGCCAAAAATTCAACAAAATGGCTTCATTAATAATAGAAAATGATCCGCTGATTAAAGCTTGGCTGGCGATGATAGCTGCGGTTGTGGATATGGCAATACCAAACACCAAAAACCATTCGGGCATGATACCATAAAATGGATTCACTTGGTGAATATTTAAAGTGGGATGTGAAAGCAACCATGCACCTTGTCCTAAATAATTAAGGATGAGGGTAACTTTCACATACATCCATGTTGCGCGTATGTTCTTAATGCCGCAATGCCCAATATCTGAATATAAAGCTTCGGCACCTGTGGTACACAGGAATACGGCACCCAACAATAAGAAACCTCCCGGATAGGTGGATAATAATTTGTAAGCATAATAAGGATTGAATGCATGTAAAATCTGGGGATAATGTATCATTTGCGAAAATCCTAAAACACCCAACATAGCGAACCATAAAAACATAATAGGACCAAATGATTTCCCTATTAAGCCTGTACCGAATTGCTGAATCAAGAAAACCGCACAAATAATAGCAATAACAATAGGGATAATAGGCACATCCGAATATCGCATATTCAAACCTTCAATAGCAGAAACAACCGTAATTGCCGGTGTGATGATACCGTCGGCTAAAAGTGTGGCACCTCCGATGATGGCAAAGACAAAAATCCATTTCGCCTTTTTCCGTATCAGAGCATAAAGGGCAAAAATGCCTCCTTCCCCTTTATTATCCGCTCGAATGGTAACCATAACATATTTAATCGTAGTCTGAAGTGTCAATGTCCATATAATACAGGAAATACCACCCAATATCAATAAAGGTGATATGCCTTGCGAATTCGACACTATGGCACGCAATACATAAAGTGGCGAAGTTCCTATATCACCATAGACTATGCCTAAAGTAATAATGAAACCTGCGACAGTTATATTTGATAAACTATGTTTGTGATTTTTCATGTTTAAAAATGAATCGGCAAAAGTAAAACAATTTGTCCGATACTGATTATTTAATCGTAAATATTTTTCAACATTTTATAACCATCTCTAATATTGAATAAATCCATTATAGATAGCACCCCCGCAATTATCAGCAACAGCGCCGGTAACACTCTTTAAACAATTGTTTTCAAGTCTATCTCTCAATACACCCAAAAAAGCAA
>CAIOJS010000180.1 GCA_903858655.1 uncultured bacterium
TCAATTTCTAATTACTTTTCTGGGCGCCATAGCCTATTTGTGTTTAATGGTGGCTCAGTTTCATAGCCATGATTATTATTTTCTGGATAGTTTCTATCTACCTTTGATACTATTTGTGATACTTTGCATGGATAGTTTTTCTATAAAAAAGCTTTACTCGAAGATTATTCTCTCGGTTCTAATGCTTTTGTTGGGATATTTTAGTTTCGGGAAGTGTCAAAAAGATATGTCATTTCGTTATGAAGAAGATCGTAGCAATCGGTTTCGCGCTGAGACCATTAACTTTCAAGGCGCTGATGCTTATCTTGATTCATTAAACATCAGTTCTGATGCACGCATTTTGGTTATAAATGCCTGGTCTGCCAATAATCCCTTTAATTTGATGCATCGTAGTGGCTATGCACTGATGTCGCCGAATGCCGGAGCAATAAATGATGCCTTCACATGGAACTTTGATTTTGTAGTGATGCAAAATGAGTTCATTCTTTCCGATGTTGTGAATGGTGATCCCGAAATTATGAATGAGCTGGAACCTTTGGGAACTAATGGGAAAATATCTGTATATAAAAAACTACATCGTGAAAAGAATCTGATCGAATTCTTGCAAATAAAAAATTCGATACTTTATTGCGTTAATTCATGTAATGACAAACAAGACACATGTATTGCCAATCTATCAAAAAACCATTCGTGCGATTCTACATTGAAACTTGTTCCCGAAAATGAGTTCACGAACCTTATTGATATTGATTTGGATTCCTATAATACAAAAAACCTCAATTTGTATTTTACAGCAGAATGCAGAATCAATCAATTCAATAGCGGCAATACGGATATGGTAGTTTCCATTAATGAAGATAGTAAGCAAGTGTATTATAAGAGTTATCCATTAAATGTTTATCTCTACAATACGGTTGCTTCTGAATTTCAAAAGTTGTACTTCACCTATCCATTGGTGAATCCGGATGGGAAGGCGCAAAAGATGTCACTCTATTTTTGGAACAACGGGAAAAACGCTTTGGATTTGAAAAACGTTAGTATTTGGCTGGTTAATTAATCTTTTGTCGCCAATGATTTCTTTGCAATAGCGATACTTGCATTTAATTCGAAGCCCACCAATAAGGCGATAGAGTTAAAGTACAACCACATCATAATTACAATGATGGTTCCGATGGAGCCATACAGGGCGTTATACTTGGCAAAGTTGTTCACATAAAAATTAAAGCCGGAAGTGGTGGCAAGAAACAATAATGTTGCTAAGGTTGAACCTGCTGATATGAACCGAAAGCGTTGTCTTTTAGCAGGAGCCAAATAGTAAAGAAACGAAATAGCAAAGAAAACCATCAACAATACAACCACCCAACGACCATACTTAAGAAGATATAGAACTAAAGATTTGTCTAAGATATGTGCAGTATTTAAGTACTTTATTCCGGCAGTTCCTAGTAGTATCAATGCCGTTGAAATCACGACAATGAGAGAGAGGATTACCATAAGCACAATAGAAATCATATATTGTTGCCACCATTTTCGTGTTTCAATGCTATGCGATGTGTTATTAAAAGCTACAATCACCCCAAGAACTCCGTTCGAAGCAAAATATAAAGCCATGACCACACCAAAGGAAAGCAAACCGCCTTGTTGTCGGGAGATGATGTCGGTTATGGTAGAATTAATCAGGACATAAAAGTTTTCGGGAACCGAGGTGTGGATGGTTTCCAACAAAGTTCTTTGAA
>CAIOJS010000181.1 GCA_903858655.1 uncultured bacterium
CGATACCTACTAATGATACTCTTACCCATGCATCAACTACAACACCTTTGTCAAGGATACGGTCGATAACTTCTACGAGGCTGGATGAACCGATTGTTTTTTCTACTGCCATTTTTTTAATCTCCTATTATTTGTTTTTAACCGTGCTTTACATAAGGGACGATTTTACCTCTTTATGGCAGGGGCTTGGCAAAGGGTGTGCCACAAATTTTTGGCATTACAAATAAAAAGGAAATAATTCAGATAAACATCTGAATATGAAACGAAATAAAAATGCATTTTTTTTTCGAGGAAGGCTGTTTTAGCGAAATAGCAGCCTAAAAACAAGGTGGAATACGCGAAAAAAACGCGTGATTACGCGATAATGCGTTAGGCTTCTTTGGTACTGAGTTCGATGTTATATTTTTTCATTTTCCGACTCAATGCGTCGCGGTGAATGCCTAATATGTCAGCAGTTGCCTGCTGATTATATTTGCAATCCAGGAGCACTTTGCGGATAGTTTTCACCTCAATTTCTTGCAAGGTCTCGGCTTTAGTATTATTCACTACCACGACGGGTTTGTGTGATTTCATCGGAAAATCAGCCAAGCCTAGCGTTTCACCTTTACACAGAATGATGGCTCTCTCTGCCATGTTGCGCAGTTCTCTGACATTGCCAGGAAAACTATAGTTGACAAGCGCCTCAAACACCTCTTTAGCAATCTTCATATTGTTTTTTTTGAATTTCGCGGAATATGCATCCACGAAATGAATCAGCAGTGGTTCTATGTCTTCGGGGCGTTCGCGCAAAGGCGGAATATGGATGTGGAGTGTGTTGAGACGGTGCAACAAATCGAGGCGAAAGGTTTTCATTGCCACCCGTTCGTCCATGTTATGATTGGTGGCAGATATGACACGAAAATCGGTACGGATAGGCATAGTGTCGCCCACACGGGTGATGACTTTTTCCTCAGTGGCTCGCAATATTTTCGCTTGCAGATTCAGGGGCATATCGGCTATTTCGTCCAAAAAAAGCGTACCGCTATTGCTCACTTCAAAGAAGCCCATTTTGTCGGTTACGGCTCCCGTGAACGAGCCTTTTTTATGACCAAAGAATTCGCTTTCCAACAGCGATTCGGTGATGGCTGAAGAGTTGACGGCACACAGAATATTGTCTTTCCTGTCGCTTGAATAATGAATGATGCGGGCAATATTCTCTTTGCCTGTTCCGCTTTCGCCAGTTATCAACACATTAGCATCGGGATATTTTGAGGCGGTGATTGCCTGTTCAAACACTTCTAAAGTCTTTGGGCTAGCACCTATAAATTGACGCTCAATTTTCTGTTCCAAAGCTTTAGAAATTAAAGAGTTTTTCTCCTCCATATTCTTCAACTTGCGTTGCATTTGAAGATATTTTTGGGTGCGTTCGATGGCAATTTGAATATCAATAAACCGAAATGGTTTGCGCAAATAATCGAAAGCCCCCAAACGCATGGCTTTGATAACCGTGTCCATATCGCCATGAGCAGAAACAATGATGACTTCCATGTAGGGAAATTCCGCTTTCACTTCTTTCAGAATATCTAAGCCATTGACGCCTGGCAAACGAACATCTAATATGAGTAAATCTATCTGTTGGGTGCTTAATATTCTTCGCCCATCCCCCACATTGTTTGCTTCGAAGGGTTCGAATTCGGAATCAGTAAAAAAACCACTTAACTCTTCCGTAAATTGTTTTTCATCATCAAGGATAAGTATCTTTATTTTATTTTTTCTGTCCAATTCAGTCATCGCTTTTCAATATTTTATTGCTGAGGTATTGAGGATGCAAAAGTAGTTTGATTTTTTGAGAAATATTAAATTTATTTTATTGTTGTCAGTGAAAAGTATTTTTCAACCCCTTTCAAGTCCTTCATATACTTACGTTTCAGCTATATTACGTCACTAAGTGACTTACTGGCTGTGTTGGCATATTTGCATATAGCCATTTTGTCCAACTACCTTTTTGTAGGTTGGAACTATCTTTTTGTAGTTCGAATGTTTTTCTGAATGATTAGGGAATAATCCTTTTCAGAGTAGGCTCGCAATGACAAATCAAGATATTTAGCAATTCAATAAAATCCAAGTAAAGTACTTATAAATAACATTATAAACGAATCTTATCGACATAAGAATAGTAAATAATTTATTTTATACGAATCTTATCGACATAAGAATAGTAAATAATTTATTTTATACGAATCTTATTGAAATAAGAATAGTAAATAATTTATTTTATACGAATCTTATTGAAATAAGATTGATAAATAATAAATTATTTACGCATCTTGTTTCGATCTATTGAGTATAAAATATTTTTATTCCGAATAGTGATTATTATAGGCACGTTCAAAATAAAGTTGCAAAGGTTAACGACTAATGAAATCGATGGAATTATGAATTACGAACTCAAGTTTCGCAAAATCATTTTAGCGAAACATCCTAATTTCAATATCTGCTACCCCATCCCCTATCCTATATTCCTAATCATTATTCTTAGAAATCAACATGGGCAGCAAACCTAAACCATTTTTGGAGTTTTACCGTTCAATTTGACAGTATCAATAACGATTCTCACTTTGGTGCCGAAAGAAACATCGCTGGTGATTTCAATATTTCCGTTCATTTCTTTGATAATTTGGTAGGATATGGACAATCCGAGTCCTGTTCCTTTTCCTTCATCTTTTGTAGTATAGAAAGGTAAGATGATATTGTTGATGTCGTCGTTTATGATTCCTATGCCATTGTCGGCAACTTCAACAATGAGAAATTGATCTTCTAAATAAGAATTGATAGTTATAGTCATATCAAAAATCTCAGATTGTTTGGCTTGTTTATCCATGACAGCATCTTTGGCATTTGCCAACAGATTGATCATGACTTGTTCAAACTTATGCGTATTGCCCAATATTTGCGGGATGTGTTGGTCAAGTTGCAAATTTAGTTTTATGCCCAGATGTTTGAATTGCTCAACCACTAATGAGGTGGCACTCTCGATGCTTGCATTAATATCAAAAGCAATCAACACATAATCGTCGTTGTTTCTCGAAAAAGATCGAATGTGGTCAATAATATTTCTTATACGGATAATATTTTCAAATATTTTCTCCGACTTTTTCTTTAGAAATTCAATATCTATAATTTGGGTTTTATCTGCTTCAAAGATAATTTTATCCAACACCATCGAAATAATATTCAAAGGTTGGTTAATTTCGTGAGCAATGCCTGCAGCCATTTGTCCGATATTAGCCATACGGTCGGCATGAATTTGCTTAGCCTCTATTTTGCGTCGTTGCGAAATATCACGCACAATTATCATGAACGACAAAGGCATTCCGCTTAGACTTTGGATGAGCGTGGCACTGATTTCTGCCAGAAACACAGTCTGGTTTTTCTTTCTTATTTTCAGTTCTATATTTTGAACCAAACCTTCACTCAAGGTTCTGTCGAAAATTTCGCGAATGGCATGCTTTTCATCAGGAGTAGCTAATTCATTGATGTTTTTACCTATTAGTTGATCTCTGTTTTCCTCGCCTAAGAGTTCAAGGGCAATAACAGAAACTTCGCTAATGCGTCCATCAATATCCAAAATAATGATGCCATCTGGAGAAGAATTCAAGAGGGTTCTGTATTTTTCCTCGCTTTGGCGCAAGGCATCTTCGGCATTGCGACGCAGGGTGATGTCGTGAACAACGGTGAACAAAAACTTCCTATCTTGAAGGAATAAAAATTCGGCTGACAGCAACACCTGTTTGATATCACCATTCTTGGCTCTCAAATTGGCTTCGAGATTTAAAATCTTTTCCCGACCATCAATTTTGATTAAAAGATCCGTTAGGCTCTCCACAGTTAATATACCTAAATCCACAGGTGTTTTGCCAATGACTTCATCTTTATTAAAACCTAAGACCGTATAAAACGCCTCGTTCACCTCAAAATATTGCCCCGTTATAGCATCGGTTAAGCCGCAAGCAGAAGGATTCACATAAAATACTTTCGAGAATTTTTCTTCCGATAATTTTATTGGAGAAATATCTTTGCTTACACCAAAAACAACAGGTTTGTCATCCCACACACCATGTTGCACTCTAGTTTCCACCGGTATTTGCACACCTGCTTTGGTTATAATCGGCACCGGACAATAGTCAGCTTCATTGTTCAACATTTGCACAACAATTTCAGCAGCTTCTGCCCTTCGTTCTTCAGGATGAAGCATCAGAATTGACATTCCAAACAGCTCCTCTTGTGTGTAACCAATTTCATCAATAACTTTCGTGTTGGTATGTACTATATTGCCATTCTGATCGAGCACAAAAAGAAAATCATCTATGGTATTAAAAAAGGTTTCGTAATTTTGATGGGTTTGCTTTAATAAATTTTCCAGTTTTTTCCGCTCTGTGATGTCGTTGATAACGCCAACCAAGAACCTGCTTCCCACAGCATCCGTATATAATGTCTTTCTGGTAATTATGGTGCGAGTTATTCCTAAGCCATCCGTAATATATTCTTCATTGATATTTTCTTTGCCTGTGGCATATACTTCATTGTCTTTTGCTATAAACACCTTATACTGTTCGTTTGGAAAATATTCATAGCCGGTTCTGCCTAAAAGCTCCTCTCTCGATCGTTTATGAAATTCACAGAAGGCATTATTTACCAAGCAGAATTCATGATTATCGTTTTTAACAAAAACTGGCACGGCAATAGAATTTATAATTTTACCCAAATAATCTTTGGATTCTTGAACCATATCTTCCGCAACTTTTCTTTCGGTGATATCTGTAGCTGTTAGCAAACAACGATCACCTGTTTCGGTCACAATTCCTTCAATCAAAACATATTTAGGTACATTGCCTTTAGATTCTATCACTATCTCACACGAACATTTAATTTCTAATCTAAACACATCTTCTAGAAACCGATTAAAGATAGGTTTGGTGTTCTCAGAAACATACATTGCGAAAACGCTATGTCGTATATTTAAGCGCTCTTTACCTAGCATACTAGCGCCTCTGAAGTTTGATTCTAAGATTTTACTATCTTTATTAATGGTAAAATAACCCAAGGGTGCAAAATCATAGAGTTCGGTATATTTGTTAGTAGCAGCTTGAAGATTTTCATTAATAGTAACAAGTTCATTGTTCTGCATTTCAAGTTCTAATTTGAAGTTTTGCAGTACCTCCTCATTTCTCTTGCGCTCGGTGACGTCCCGCACGGTGGTGATAGCTCCTATAATTTCTCCTTGCGTATCATATAAAGGTGCGGTTTTGTAGGATGTCCATCCTGACTTTTCTGAAGCAGAAATATAAAAAGGAAAGTCAACCTCTGGGATAGATTCTCCTTTCAAAGCCTTTTGGATATTTTCAACCAACCCTATATCTTTTAGAAAAGGAAATACCTCCAAAGGATGTTTGCCAATGACTTCTTTAGCCTGAATCCCTGACAATTTTTCCATAAATGGATTCCAAACAAGATATTTCATCTTAGCGTCGTAAACAATAATGCCTTCGTTTGCGCTTTGAATGATTTGTTTGTTGAACTGGTTTGATTCGCGTAATGCGTGCTCATTTTTAATTTCCTTAGCCACTCTTTTGATCAGCATGGGTAATATCTCGAGAAATTGATTGTTTTTGATTATATAATCAATGGCGCCAAGCTTCATCATTACCACAGCAATGCGTTCGTCTCCCTGCCCAGTGGTTACTACGAAAGGAGGTAAAGTAAGCTTTTGCAATTTTAGTTTTGTTATAAACTCAGCCCCGTTCATATCCGAAAGACTGTAGTCTAATATCATAAAAAAAGGCTTATGAAGCTTTAGCCAATCGAGTGCTTTTTCAGCACTTAAAATGCAAACAGCTTTATAGCCGCAGTCTTCCACTATTTCGGCAAGCAATTCGATTAAACCTGCATCGTCTTCAATTATTAGTATGGTATTTCTCATCATTCTATTTTTTTGTCTTTACATATTTATATGGAAAAGAACTTTACCTGACGACAAAAGTATAAAAGTTTTGGCAGTAGGGATGAAAATTTATACATAAGGCATGTTTATTCGGATATACAACCCAAAGACAATAATCCCCCCACTAAAGATATTTCATGAGCAGAACAGTAAAAATAAAAACACAAGACACCTTTTTGGTATTATACCAAAAACAGATCAAACAAAATATACTACTAGTTCATATCAAGTAGCAAAACTAGTTTACTCTAGCAATGCTAGAGCTTTTGGATAAACAATGTTGTTTTCGAGATGAACATGTATGTGCAAATCATCTTCAAATTGGGATAAAAGTTTAAAGGTAACTTGATAGGTGTTGCATCCATCAGGAGGCACCATATAATTGATGCTTAATCTGTTTATTTTGTCCATAGCGCCACCGGCAAATTCATGCTCGCCTTTCATGCGAGTAATCTCAGAATGAATAATGGATTTAGCCTGTTCACTATTATTTTTTAATGCATCTTTTATTGCCGGAAACAAGAGCTCTTCTTCATTTTTCAGATGTTGTAGCAATTCCGTATTTATTTGAGCAAACAGCGATGCAATCTCAATCAATTCAGGATGATGAGCACCATGCACGTCGGCAATCTTTTGAGTATAAAACATTAGTTGAGGCAATAGATTCCGAACAGTTTGATGATGCGTATTGACAATATAATCGCATAAGAAATCTAATTTCCATTCGTTGAAGTTGTGTGTTGCTTCGATTTCAGAACTATCAAGTTCGTTTAGCTTTGTTTCAATTGTCGTTATCAAATTCTTTTTATCAGCACATGCCTGTTGGATGGTTTGATTGCCACCGCAGCAGAAATCAATGCCTGCATTTTTAAAAATAGCGGCAGCACGAAAATCCAATGCTACGATTTCGCCTATTGTTTTTGAGTTATTGTTTTCCTGTTTCATAATGGTTTAATATATATTGCTATTGGTTTTTGTTATATTGAATTTATTCTTCGAGTTTAAAAAAATTACATCGTAAAACCTGATACGTTCTTTGACAATTCTATACTTAACTTTCAAACTTGTGGCTTTATTAATTAATGGTGCCGGCAGAAAGGGATAAATCAATTTGTAAATGATATCGTATGGTATAACATTCAAATCAACAAATAGACTGCCTCAAATCACTCATAATTATTTATTCTTAAAAATAATCTCAAGCAGCCCATCACGAAACTTGTCATCAATTAACTGCCAAAACATGATACCGCCCAATTTATGCTCAACGGCATATTTTGTTTTGAGTGCAATGGATTTCTCATCATCATAGGTGGCGAGTAATCTTCTGTTGATATTGATGGCATAGGGTGCTTGGGCTATGGAGTCCCAGCGTTGCTCAAAACCATTTTTCTCAGAAAGAGTATCTTTCATATATTTGTAAGAGAAACCATGATAGAACTTGCATGGTTTATATAAATCAACTTGGTTGCCATCTTCAATTTTGAAGAAGCGTCCATAGAAGGCGGCACCTATCACCAATTTATTGGCAGGAACTCCTGCTTTCAATAGCATTTGCACTGCATGGTCGGTGGATTCTATTTGCTGCGGGGTTGAATACAAGGGCGTGTGATGTCCGCTCGTTTGGCTATATCCATGTACCAAATCGTAAGACATAATGTTGATAAAGCTGACATATTTAATTGCATCATTCCAAGCAATGGATGAATCAATATAGTTAGTGAAGCCTCCTGCGGCGAAACTTATTTCAAAGTTTTTGCCATTGGCTTTTCTTAATTCTTTGAGCAGTTGGGTAAAGTTGTCTTTATCTGCAGCACGGAAGGTATGACCAGGAAAACCTTTGATGGCGGGATATTCCCAATCTAAATCAATGCCATCGGTTTTGAAATAATCAGAGGCTGCTTTCACCGATTGTGCAAATTCTTTGCGTCCGATATCTGTATTAAACACATCCGAACAATCTTTGCAACCACTCCAACCTCCCATAGACAAGAGCACTTTCATGTTAGGGTTACTACTTTTCAGTTGTACCATTCTTTTGATGGTGGCACTATCGGTAGCAGAATGGATAGACAAACGATTGCCTTGCAGACCTCCAAAACAAAAGATAAGATGCGTCAGCTTATTGGTTTCGAAACTATCAATAGGAATGGTTGAACCGCAGTAATATCCTACAATACGAAATAAGGAAGATGATTGTGCAAATGAATAGTTGGCTGCTAAGAGAAGGAGCAGCATGCATACTCTTGTTTTATGGATGATCATCCTTTTGTTTATTGCGAAATGACTAAGGGCTTTTCATACGTCGCCATTTTTTTGTTTGGCGTGTTACCCATAAAAAACTCTAACACTCCCCCATTCATTATATCTTTATGGGTGATAAAATTCTTTTCATAAGGCACGCCATTCAAAAGTATTTTCTGAATATAGACATTACAATCTCCTGCATTGTTGGTAATAATTTTAAACTGTTTGCCGTTTGCCAAATTAATCGTTGCATGTTTTAATTGTGGCGAACCAAAACAATAAACGCTATTGGCGGGATTCACAGGATAAAATCCCATAGCACTGAATATGTACCATGCCGACATCTGACCACAATCTTCATTGCCCGAATATCCCGACTGTTTGTCGTTATATAATTCGTTCAATATTTTTGCACTATAGAATTGTGCTTTCCAAGGTTCATTCGTGAAATCGTATAAATACACAATGTGATGGCTTGGCTCATTGCCATGCGCATATTGACCAATGAAACCAGAAGCATTACCGTTCACATCTCCGGGTTTAGCTTCCAAGGTAAAAAAGCTGTCGAGTTTTTGCGTAAACTTGTCATTGCCGCCCATCAAATCAATAAACCCATACACATCTTGGGGCACATACCATAGATATTGCCAAGCGTTTCCTTCTGTGAAAGGATATCCGCCATTGCCACCATAAGCTAATGGATTGAAGGGTTCCAACCAAGCACCTTTGCTATCTTTTGCCCTAAAGAATCCTGATTTCGCATCAAATAGGTTTTTATAAAACCCCGAACGTTTTATGAAATATTTATAATCATCCTCAAAACCCATCTTTTTCGCCATCTGCGCAACACACCAATCATCGTAAGCAATCTCTAAAGTTAAGGACACCGACTGCGTTTGCAAGTCTTCAGGGAAATAAGCGTATTTATCCAACAAATTAAAAGGTGCATTTTTATGGTCAGTAGTGGACGATGCTTTGACAGCTTCGTATGCCAGTTTCCAATCTATGCCATTTATTCCTTTGAAATAGGCATCCACAATAGTAGGTATGGCATGATTACCTATCATACAATAGGTGTCTGTGCCCCACAATTGCCAAATGGGCAGATAGCCATAAGTTTTGTACTGACGAAGCATTGAGTTGATGAAACCAGCGGTTCTATTTTCCTGCACTAAGGTGTAAAGCGGATGAGCCGCTCTATAGGTATCCCATAAAGAAAAGGTGCTGTAATGTTTTTTGTCGGGAGCTTTTTTAATACTGTTGTCGGTGCTCAAATAATTGCCCGATACATCTGCAATATTGTTGGGTTGAATAAAGAGGTGATATAAACCTGTGTAGAAAATGCTCTTTTGCTTGTCTGTTCCTTCTATATCAATGCAGGCAAGTTCTTTGTTCCAGCATTCTTTTGCTGAGAGGGCAATCTTTTCAAAATCAAAATCTTTTATTTCAGCATCCAGGTTTTGTTTGGCACCTTCGGCAGAAACTGACGATATGCCCACTTTTACTATCAAAGGCTTATCGTTATCTTTGTTGAAATTCATCACGATTTTTAATTCCGAATGGTTCGCCACAGGCACATTTGCGAATTCATATTGTCCTGCTTTAAACACATGCGAATCGAAGGGACGGGAGAACTCTGCTCTGAAATACACCTTTCGAAGTTTTGCCCAACCCGAGATGATACGATAGCCTTCAATGGTATTATTGTCAACCACTCTCACTTCAGCGGAGATAATCTTACAAAACCTGTATGGGCTGTTTCTTACCAAAGAATGGTCTAAATCAACAATCAAATGATAATGCTTTTTGTCGGCAAAGGTGTAACGGTGCATGCCGCAATGCTCGGTGGCAGTCATTTCAGCTTTGATGTGATAGTCGTCGAGCGTTACGCCATAATAACCCGGAGTGGCTTTCTCGGTTTCGTGGCGATATTTGGAACGAAATCCTGCTGTGGAACCATCATCGCTGCCCGCTTTCCATT
The DNA here is from genome assembly GCA_903858655.1 of uncultured bacterium. Taxonomy (GTDB): domain Bacteria; phylum Bacteroidota; class Bacteroidia; order Bacteroidales; family CAIWKO01; genus CAIWKO01. Next base: position 10,209 of record CAIOJS010000181.1, read on the forward strand.
TTATGTCGCCTCCGTAAGGCATAAAAAGAAAATCGTAGAGGTCGGGACAACCCGTTCCGTTTAAATGTGTATGACTAAAGCCAAGGATGGTGGTGTCTTTGTAATCGTAACCACTGCAAGGATCATCGGGGTACTCTCTAGTATCAGGACTTAGTTGTACCAACCCGAAAGGCAGGCAAGCCCCAGGAAAATTACTTCCCGATAAACTTAAACTATCAACAGAGCCAGTGCCGATGAAAGGATTGACGAATTGGGTGTAATCAATTCCTTTGTGTTTGTTAGCATTTTGGCGGCATCCAGCTATCAACAGGGAGGCAGCGATAAGGACGAATATTTTTCTTTTCATATCTATTAAAGTTTTTTCTATAACGAATTTTCTAATTACTGATGGGGAGCTTCAAAGATCCAAATACCAAATTCCAAGCTCCAAATACCAAAACAAAATATCAAATACCAAGCTCCAAATACCTTTTACCTTTTACCTTATACCATATACCTATTTCCTGCTTTCAACCTTCATCCATAAGCGGATGTCTTTTATGGGGCGGTCGTTGGAATCGCAGGGGGAGGCGGCAATTTTGTCCACGATGTCCATGCCGCTTATCACTTCGCCAAATACGGTGTAGGCTCCATCTAAATGTGGTGCCCCTCCTACTGTCTTATATATTTCGCGTTGCTGAGGTGTGAGTTTCCAAGCTTTGGTTTTGGCATATTTGGGTTCAACCACATCGCGATAGGTGTTTAACATCATATAGATATTCGTGATGTCGCGCTGTTCGAAGAAGTGTTTGAGTTTTTTTAATTCCACAGTGTCGTTTTTTTGTTTGAGGATATCCATCAGGATGAAGGATTTGGTGTAGCGTTCGCGTTTTTGTTCGGCAGAATCGAGACCTGCATCGGTGAACTTGCGTCCTTGTACAATATAGAACTGACAAGCGGAGGATTCTTTGTTCGGATTGACATCATCACTTTCGCGGGCAGCAGCCAAAGCTCCCCGTTTGTTGAGATATTCATCCACTATCTCGGCAGGGATTTTATAAGTGGTGTCGCCATCACCCAAGAGTTTGCCTTGCGCAGCATGTTTGGAAGTAGGGTCGCCGCCTTGTATCATGAAGGAATGAATGACACGATGAAAGAGCGTAGAATCAAAGAAATGATTTTCGACCAAACGCAGGAAGTTGTTGTGATGTTTGGGAGTTTTGTCGTAGAGTTTTACTTGAATGACGCCATAAGTGGTGTGAATGGAAACAATGTCTTCCTTGGGCTTGGGAGTGCAAGCGCTGAAGAGCCATAGAATGAGGGATAGGTATAGTAGCTGTTTCATTTTGGATAGAATTTTAGTGCAAAGATAGAGATTAATTCAGAATTAAAAATGAAAAAATAAAAATGAAAAATTTACACGTTGAGGAATTTTAGATTTGAGGTTTTTGAATTTAGATTCAAAATTCACAACATAGAAACATAGACGCATAGGAGTATGTGGAATTTTGGGAAGTGAGTTTTAATGATAGAGCTTAAAGCTTGATGAGGCACGTAGGGATTAAATAAGGTGTTAGGCAGAGGCTAAAAGGATAGAGGCGAAGTAGGCAGAGGCTGCCACCGAACGGGATTTTGAGCTTGGAGCATAGATTTTATTCCAAACTTTTTTTATCTTATTTAGTAATTTCCTCATGAATTTAATGGTTATAAACTATTATAATTCAATGTTTGCATTTAGATTTTTAATTTCAGTTTTATATTTTTTTATAGCTTTAGTAATGAGGCTATAACTTATCGATAAATATATTGCAAGCAATATTATACCTATAAAAATCATCTCTTTTC
>CAIOJS010000182.1 GCA_903858655.1 uncultured bacterium
CGAGATTGAACTCAAGCGCATGACGAAAAAATATACGCACTTTAAAGCGGGTTTTGAAAACTTTCTTACTTCTATTGAAAAAGAACCTACTAATGGACTACATCTTGGCAGCAACTGCTACAAATCTCTCGTAAAAGTTCATACAAAAGAAAGAGGAAAAGTAGGCGTTGGAATAGTTATCACGTATGTTGACCATGAACGAGAATCGGTTTATTTATTAATGATTAAAGAAAAATATAAAGGTCAGGATTTGGACCTTAAGGAACTCCTGACAATGGTTTACGCACTAGAAATATAAAAGTTAAAACCTAAGGAGCAAGTTCAATAGACGTAGTTTTATACCTAAGAAGATTTTTGCAACCTAAAAAATTATTCTTTTTTGGTATAATAGATTCATGTCTTTTTCGTATTTTTGCCCGCTCAAATCATAAATCTAAAATCTAAAATCTCAAATCTAAAATCTCAAATCAAAAATATGTTTACAGGAATTGTAGAAACCACCGGCAAAGTCGTCGCCATTGACCGCGACCGCACCAACATCAACATCACCATCGAAACTCCGGTGGCTGAGGAACTCTCTATTGACCAAAGCATGTGCCATGATGGCGTATGCCTCACTGTGGTGAAAGTTGACCACGAAAAGCAACAATATGTGGTTACCGCCATCCAGGAAACCCTCGACAAGACCAATCTCGGCTCTTGGTTTGTGGGCTATGAAGTCAATTTGGAACGCAGCATGAAGATGGAAGCCCGCTTCGACGGACATATCGTTCAAGGTCATGTGGACCAAATCGCCATCTGCACCAAAGTGGAAGAAATGGACGGCAGTTGGAAGTTCTTTTTCGAATACGACCCCGGCAAACAAAACATCACGGTTGAAAAAGGTTCTATCTCAGTGAATGGCGTTAGCCTGACGGTGGTGGATTCCTTGCCCGGAGAATTCTCTGTTGCTATCATACCCTTCACCTATCAAGTTACGAACTTCCACAACTTCAAAAAAGGCTCCGTCATCAACATCGAATTTGATGTCTTTGGAAAATATGTGGCTAAGCTCCTGAAACTTTATTTGGACGAGAAAAAGTAAGACTCTGTTTTCTTTCTCTTATGGAGATTAAGCAGCAAACAAGGGAAATTTCCTCTTTGTTACCTACACACGTATCAAACTAATCTCATCATTCAGATAAAGCAAATACTTTTCTGTATCTTTTTTATTAATGGAAGTCATTAAATCAGCATAATTCTTCACCTGCTCCCTATGTTTATCTTCTTCGGAACCGGTTTTGAAATCTATCACTATGTTTTTCTCCGCTTCGAAGATAATTCTATCGGGACGATAGACCGTGTTTTCGGGCGTCAAGATTTCGGCTTCCGTAACCACTTTTAAACCCGGCACAAAAAACGCTGCAATTTCAGGTTTTGCCATCACCTTGCTTATCAATTCTTGGATTTTCGCCACATCGTCCGCGTCTAACAAAAACTTCACAGCCGTGGCGGCTATCACTTTCTCCATGTCGTTCGTGTCGTGCATCTCCGAAAGTATCTCATGCACCAAATTCCCCCAAGCCAACCTTTTATCCTGAATATCATAATCCAATGCCAAGGGCGAATTATACCGTATCACCAACTTCTTCGTCCAATCTGATGAAATCAACGCCTCATTATACTTATGACTCGCTGCCGCGGATGCATCGTCCACCTCCATCTTTATATCATCAGGATCTCCAAAATCATACTTCATTTTTTCTTCATTCCACAACTGTTCTTTCTTCAGATAAGCTTTCAAATTTGTCCCAAATGACGAACTTTTAGAGCTATCGGGGTAATATTGCGTCAAAATATACAACTGTTTCTCCGCCCGCGTAAACGCCACATAGCAAACGTTCAACGTATCCAGCACCACCTTCGATTTTTCTTGCGTATAATAATCCTCGTAAGAAGTCCCTTTCAGATTATCTTTCCCTATTTGCAATCGAAAAGCAGGCAATTCGGGTATATTTTCATCTTGATTCATCACCCACGCCGAAGCATTCTTAACGGACGGATTTATATCCGCAAAAGGATAGATAACCACAGGAAATTCCTGCCCTTTTGCCTTATGTATAGTCATAATCTTCAC
>CAIOJS010000183.1 GCA_903858655.1 uncultured bacterium
AGAGATTGGTTTGAAAATGCTCAATGAAAACCTTGAAAACATGAAAATCATAATACTCAGAAATGCAACCATTAATAGTATGATGCGATAATCTTTGAAATTAATCTTACGCTTTTTTGTTTGTAAAAAAAATATATCAAAAAGCATAATTGCAAACGGAAGTGTATAAGCATTTTCTTTGGTTAGCAAGGCTAAAACAGCAGAAACTAATGCCCCTGCAAACCAAAAGAACTTGGAAATGCTTCCTTTCTCAGATAAACGCCCTTTCACATAAAGTGCAATAGAAAGCAGGTAAAACATGGCTACCAAAGATGCCATACGCTGAACAATATAGGTTACAGATTGAGTTGCTAAAGGATGCGAAACAAAAAGCAAAGCAGTAAATAAAGCTAATATATATTTCTGCTTAATTATTGGATTGTTTTTTAAGGAATGCGTAGAAAAAATCAACAATGTAAGCCAAAAAACCATGAAAGAAGTTAATAGATGTATGATTAAATTAAACAGATGATATCCCCATACATTGAGCTTGCCAAAATGATAATTAATGGCAAAACTATAATAAGAAATAAAACGGTTCGAACTATAATTCCAAATACTTTTAATATCTAATATGTTTTTGATAGCAATATTTTCTACTATGCTTGTTCTATCATCTAAATGAAATGAGCAATTGAAGGAGTTAGAATAAATGATAATACCCAAAAGTGTAATAATTGCTATTCCAAATAGGTTGGTATATTTGAAAGTTTTAGGCGCTACGTTTTGAATACCTTTTTTAATAAGAGGTTTTGATTGTGACGACTTTTTTATTTGTTGTTTTTTCATTTGATTTGATTGATTGCGTTGAAAACTATAAATGGTTCATCATTCTCATTTTAAGTGTATTTTTTGAAATTATATTTAGTTACTTAACCCTACTATTCATTTTCGAATTAGCGTATTCACGGTTTGAAAAAGCAAGTTTATCTTCAGGATTAATTTCAAGCGTTTTGGTGTAATCACTTATAGCTTTATCCCATTGTTCAAGCTTGACATATACATTAGCGCGATTGTAATAGGCTTTGGCAAATTGGGGATCCATTTCAATTATCTTTGAATAATCATTAATGGCTTTATCCCACTCCCCCTTTTTCCAATAAGAATTTCCTCGGTTATAATACACATTGGCGACTTGGGGGTCTAGCGTTATAGCTTTAGTGTAATCAGAAATTGCTTTATCCCATTTCTCAAGTTTATCATACACAATTCCGCGGTTTGCATACGCAGTGCTGTAGGTGGGGTTAAACTCAATCGCCTTTGAATAATCTGAGATTGCTTTCTCTATATTTCCTAAATTACGATTTGCAACGCCTCGATTACAATATGCTTCGGCATATCTTGGGTTCAATGCAATTGCTTTGGTGAAATCAATCAATGCTTTATCCCATTGTTTAAGATTCTCATAAGCAATGCCACGGTTGTAGTAAGCAGCTGTATATCGAGGGTCTAGATCAATCGCTTTGGTGTAGTCGCCAATGGCTTTATCAAATTGGTTACGTTGGCAGTAGGCGATACTACGGTTGTTGTAAGCGTCTTTATATTTGGGGTTTAACGCGATAGCTTTAGAGAAATCGGATATCGCATTATCCATTTGTCCAAGATTGTAATTTACAAAACCTCGAACAACATACGGTCTTGGTTTCTCGGGGGATTTTGAAATTGCATCGTTCCAAAGTGTAATTTCATCCTTCCATATCTTATTTCTTTGAAATGTTAGAACGGAATTCAGCAGGATTAATGATAGTAGAATTGACAAAGCTATGTACTTATTTCTTTTCTGAAATAAAATGTAAATGACCGAGCTAAACATAAGAAAAAAACCAAAAGAAGGGAGATAGGTTCGATGTTCAAACATAAAATCATCAATAGGAATGATGCTTGATTCGATAGATAATGTGAGAAAGAACCAGAAAATGCCAAATGATGCTAGGCGGTTTCTTTTAAAAAGGAGTATTGCCAAAACAACAAAGGAGAGTAGAAAAAGAAAGCTTAAGAGCGTTCTGAGTTCAAAGAAACTAGTTGAAAGGGGAATATAATGATCTACGCTCTGATATATCGGAAGAAATAATAGTTGAATATATTTAACGATGACAGAGAATTGTGTTAGGAGGTAATTTAAAGAGGTTATAGTATAGTCGTTGCCATTTTTTGGAGGTATCGAATTAAAAATGTTTAAAGAAAACCTAGAAAACAATAGAATTATTATGCTCAAACATACAATGATTACTAGTATGATACGGTAATCTTTAAAATTAATTATAAGTTTCTTTTTTTGTAAAAAGAAAATCTCTACAAGTATAATCGCAAATGGAAGGGTGTAAGCATTTTCTTTCGTGAACAATGCCAATATTGCAGAAACTAAAGCTCCCGCAAACCAAAGATATTTAGTAATTCTGTGTTCTGATAAACGCCCTTTGACATAAAGTGAAATAGAAAGAAGATAGAACATGGCTACCATAGAAGCCATGCGCTGGACAATATAGGTTACACTTTGCGTTGCCAATGGATGAGAAACAAAAAGTAGTGCCACAAAAAAGGCAAGTATTTTCTTATGTTTGATTATTGGGTTATCTTTCAATGCCGGGGTGGAGAAGATTAATAAGGTCAGCCATCCAACTATACATGAAGTGATAAGGTGGATAATCAAGTTGACAAGGTGGTAACCCCATACATTCAACTGACCATAATAGTAATTAACTGCAAAAGTAAAATAAGCTATCGGGCGATTGGAACTGTAACTCAACAAAGCTTTAATATTGGACAAATCTTGTATAGCACTATTGTTGATGATGCTGTTTAAATCATCAAAATGGAAGGAGCAGTTGAAGGAGTTGGAATAGATGATGATGCCTAGTACGACGATTATACTCAACCCAAGCAAATCAAAATATTTACTATCTTTAAATTTGTTATTAAGTTGAATATCTTTCTGTTTGATAGAATGTTTTTGCTGCTTTGCCTTTTGATTTTGTTTACTACTCATTTTAGACTTGTGTTATTATTGATTCTATGGCTAGTATATATCCAATTGTTTATCTTGTTGTAATATTAGCGTATCACTTTACTTTACTATTTAGTTTTTGGTAAGCAATATCGCGATTTGAATATGCTAAAGAATAATTGGGATCAATTTCTAAAGCCTTTGTATAATCGGCTATAGCCTTATCCCATTGACCGAGCATAGCATAAGCAAAGCCACGGTTGTTATATGCTGAAGCATATTTTGGATCCAATTCGATGGCTATGGTATAATCAGCAATCGCCTTATCATACTGCCCAAGATTTCGATAAGAAACGCCGCGGTTAGTGTAAACACTTGCATTACTTGGATCTATAATAATAGCCTTCGAATAGTCAACTATGGCTTTATCCCATTGCTTAAGCTTTCCATACGAAACTCCTCGGTTGCTAATAGCAGATGTATATTGGGGATCAATTTTTATCGCTTTGGTGTAATAAATTATAGCCTTATCCCATTACTCAAGGCTACCTTGGGCAATACCGCAATTGTAATAAGGCATAGCATTATTTGAATCTATTATAATCGCCGCATTGTAATCTTTTATAGCCTCATTCCATTTTTCAAGTTTGCCATAATCTGCTCCACGATTATTATAAGCCTCTATGTATTTGGAGTTGATTTCGATCGTCTTGGAATAATCAGTAATTGCTTTGTCCCATTGACTTAGTTTATCATAGGCGACGGCACGATTGTAATAGGCATCAGAAAATTTCGGATTGATATAAATTGCCTTAGTATAATCTTCTATTGCGACATCAAATTGCCCAATGCTTTTTAATGCATTCCCTAGGTTAACAAATGGTCTTGCTTTATTTGGTGATTTTAATACAGCATCACTCCATAATGAAACCTCATCCTTCCATACTTTGTTTCTATTAAATGTCATGAAGGAATTTGTTACAATTATTAATATTAAAATACCTATGGCATGAAACTTATA
>CAIOJS010000184.1 GCA_903858655.1 uncultured bacterium
GTTCATAAAGTACTTAAAGTATTTAAAGTTCATAAAGCTTGAAGTATTTAAAGTTCATAAAGTACTTAAAGTATTTAAAGTTCATAAAGTACTTAAAGTATTTAAAGTACTTGAGTTCATAAGGATGGATGTGAGAAGTATTGCCCATTCCAATACTTTAGAAGAGTTGTCGGACTTCTTTTTTGGTGAATTCGATGGCTTGGTTGAGGGGTAGTTTGTCTTTTTGCATGGATAGTTCGAAGATGATGGATCCGAGGTCGGTTGCGGTTGCGTTGTCGTTGAGGCGGGAAGCGGCGATGTTGACGAGTTTTATCATTTCTTCTTTTGCGTTGCGGGTTAGTTCCCAAGCGTTGGAGGAGATGTATATTTGTTGGGATAGGTTGTGCTCGAATTCGTCGCGGATGGTTTGTATTAAAGCGGTTTGGAACTGAAATGCGGTCATGTTGGGTTGGGCAACACGCATGATTAAACTGCCCGGGGAGATGCGCTCTAATAGGAGAATAATGCGCTCATAGGCTTGGAGGCGGATGGGGTTGATGAGGGCTTGGTTGTTGGTTTTGATTTCGATAAGTTTTTTGCGGTTATCGTTGTCAATGAATGCCTTTAGCAGGAAATAAGCTGTGGCAAATACGATGCCTGAAGGCAAGATGTATTTAAGGATGTCTAAGATGTCTTCCATGGTTGAAATGTTTTGATTGGTGCAAAGATAGGTTTAATTGTTTAGATGGTGATAGGTGGTTGAGATATTTACGGATTACTTCTTGGGGAGTACGTATTCTTTACCATTATAAGTATAGACCATATCCACCTCCGATAGGACTTTGCCTTCGGTGCCTTCTTTGGCATCGGCATAGGTGATTTTATGGATGCTGATGTCGTGCCAAGGTTTGTCGGTCTTCATGATCTTATAGGTGCTGGAGAAGTTTTTGGTTTCACAGGTGTCTTGGGGAGTGGAGGCTTGGGAGCCTTTGGAGATGTGGCATGTATAGTCTAAGTCGGTAGTGAACACCGTTGCAAGTCCTGTTAAATGGATTAATTCGAGACTTATGGCGCGGGAATCGTTAGCAATATCAGATATCTCGAAGGTGGTTAGCAAAGCGTTTCTATCGTTTCCGATTTCGACAAGTTGGAATTTGTCGGCATCTATTAAAGCTTTTGAGAAATCGCCTTTGGTGGTATTATAAAATAGCCATGTGTTGTCATAACTGATGAAAAAGAAGTAATCGGTGAGTCGGAAAGTGTGGTAGGATTGATAGGCAATGGGTGCCTGACTTATGATGAACAAAACGTTTTGTCCATCAACCTTGCATATTTGTTTGAAGGCAATGGAATAACTTACGTTAGGATATTTCTCGTCGGATGGTTCGCCTTGGGTGTGAGGGCGGGTGTAGGTTTTGCCATTGGGATCGCAACTGCCATACATCATCTTTAACAGTTCGGTGTCGGTGGGGAGTTGTTGTGCGCTTAATTTCGCAAAGGAAAGAGAGCATATCCCTAAAAGGAGGATAAATGCTTTTAAATGAAAAGCGGCAGGTTGTTTGGTGCGGCTGTTTTGTGATTTATTTTCCATAGTCTTCTTGAGTTATTTTGTATTTAGATTGAAATTCATCATAGAGTTTTTGCAAGTCGTCTTGAGAGGCTTGGATTTTGGTAGCGGTATCGCTGAATTGTTTGAAGGCGGCACGTTGGGAATCGGTGAGTTGGTCTAAACCGGTTTTGAGGGCTTTGAGGACTTCAACAATGGCGGTTTTATTGAGGGTGTTGGTTTGGGTTAGGTTGGAGAGAGCTTTGTCTTTTAACCCTAATTCGGCATCGAATTCTTCGAGGGCGGTGAGCTTGGCAATTGAGGTTTCGAGCGCGGATGTGGAGGCAAGGAAAGCTTGGTTTAAGGTGTCGAGTTTCAAAGAATCGAGTCGTTTGTCGGGGGATTGTTGGGCGTTTTCGGTTGCTAAGGAGAGTTGGTTCCAAAAGGTGTTGACTGTGGAGGTGGTGGAGTCCATTTCGGTGGTGATAGTTTGGAAATAGAGAACAGCTTTTTGGTGTTTTTCTTTCTGTCCGCAGGACATCATCAGCAATATTGTGCTGAAAAATAGCAGGAGAATTTGTTTTGTTTTCATGATAATGAATGTTTGGTGCAAAATTAAGAAATATATTCATACTACGATTATGATAATAGTCATTTTTTTTCGTTTGTATTGGATGAATAGTAGTACTTTTATGCCAAATTTGAATCGGATGAGAATAGTAATTTTTTCGTTAGTGATAATAGCGATGATGACGTCGTGTAAAAAAGATGCGACGATTATCACCCCTCCTACCACGGTTAGTATGTTTAGGGAGCATGGGTTGGATGTTGCATGGGATTGGTCGGGGAGTAATAGGATAGCATATTCCGCCAAGGGTGCGGATGGGTATTATGATATACATTTGGTGGCACCTGATGGGACGGGGGATGTTTGTCTGACGTGTGATCATGTGCTGCTTCCGAATCGGCATATCGCGTGTCCGTATTGGCATCCTTCGGGTAAATGGCTTATGATGGTTGTGGAAAAAGCAGACCACCCGGGTTCGTCCACAGATGCTTTGCCGGGTTTTGGGTCTTATTGTGATATTTGGATGATGAATACGAGTGGGACAAAAGCGTATAAGCTTGTGGATATACCGAATGATTATGACCATGGGGTGATTGCGCCAAGGTTTTCGCCGGATGGGAAGCATATAGTTTGGACAGATAGAAAATTAAGACCGGATGTGCTGAGTACAACTCAAACGTTGGGTTACTGGACTATCAAGATAGGTGATTTTGGGTTTAGTTCGCCTGATAGTATCCCTGTGGTGAGTAACATCAAGACGTTGGAGCCTGGCGGGAGTGCGTTTTATGAGTGTTATGGGTTTTCGCCCAATGGGGATAAGCTTATTTTTTGCAGTAGTATTAATCAGGTGAGTGCTTGGGATGAGCATATTTATACGATAGATACGGCGGGGAATAATTTGACAAAGCTGACGGAGAGCGATTATAATGAACATGCGTTTTATAAGCCTGATGGCAGCAAAATTGTGTGGATGACGAATACAGAAAGTACCAAAGGGGGCACGGATTGGTGGATGATGAACGCAGATGGTAGTGGTAAGGTTAGGCAGACGTATTTTAATGAGCCGAACTCAACTCAATATGCCGGACATGCCGTTTGGGCAGGTTTGGGATGTTTTGGTCCTGATGGGAGCCGGTTTGTTGGGGGTCGGCAGTTGAGTTTGATCACGCAGGAGGGGGAGATTGTGATGGTGGGGATGGAGTAGTGTGGGGGGGGATGAAGTATGGGGTTGCTTAAGGATTATTATGTCATCAATTGGGGGAGCCTTTATTTATTATTTTGTTTATTTTTCAATTGGGCGTATGCGTAGTCGCGGTTGGCATAGGCTGCGGTAAAATTTGGGTCAATCGCTAATGCTTTAGAGTAATCGGCTATTGCCTTTTCGAAATCTCCGATATTACTATAGGCATAGCCACGATTGTTATAGGCAATAATATACTTCGGATCTATTTCAATTGCTTTGGAATAATCGGAAATTGCATTTTGGTATTGCCAAAGGTTCGCATAAGCAATTCCACGGTTTGAATACGCTGCTGTATATTTGGAGTCAATCTCTATTGCTTTAGAATAGTCTGCAATCGCATTCTTCCATAGCTTTATGCTACTGTAGGCGATGCCACGATTGTAAAAAGCATCTTGAAATCTAGGATCAATTTTTATTGCACTTGCATAACTAGCTATTGCTTTATCATACTGCCCAAGATTTGCGAAAGCAATCCCAAGGTTGCAATAGGCTTTTGCATGCTTCGGGTTAATATCAATCACCATAGAATAATTAGCTATTGCTTTATCCCATTGTTTCAAATTATCATAAATAGTAGCACGTAAAAAATATGGATCTGGATATCTTGGGTTAATTTCAATGGCTTTCGTAAAATCTCTCATCGCATTATCCATTTGTCCAAGTATTTTGAAAGCAAAACCAAGATTGTTTACTGGTCTTGCTTTATTTGGTGATTTTAATACAGCATCACTCCATAATGAAACCTCATCCTTCCATACTTTGTTTCTATTAAATGTCATGAAGGAATTTGTTACAATTATTAATATTAAAATACCTATGGCATGAAACTTATA
>CAIOJS010000185.1 GCA_903858655.1 uncultured bacterium
GCCCATAACATCATAGGACTTAAACGCAACACCCGAACGCAAAACACCCCGCCAAGCTGAGCTCTAGACGGGGTGTTGCGATTTAAGTCCTTGTTGAACGGAAGCTTCGGTACGCGATGCTGCTACTCATCTCACTCTTTATGGCGAAAGAATGCTTTTTGGGCAGAACTTAGGTTGGGCGGAGTTGCCCTATTTTTCAAAAAAACCAATTATATTCTCTCAAACAATACTTGATTGGGAGGTTTTGAAACATTAAAAGATCATATTTTTGTTGCCTAATTGTGTATTTTGCTCCGATTTGTTGAAGTATAGACAAACCAATGGCTGTCGGACTTCGTTTTGGGAAGCCGAATGTTGATAATCAGCAACTTATTTTACGTGCAGCAACATTAATGGCAGCACGGTGAACAGCTTCAGTTGGTGGTGCGCGTGCGCTCCAGGTGCTCACGGTTTGGAAATGTCCTACTTTGCAGTGCGGGCAAAGTTCTGGGTCGAAGTTCAGCTTTTGCTTGCATACTTCCTGCCACGTGGGTTTGGGCTTTTTCTCCACCACTATTCCCATGCCAAATTGTACATCACGCAGTTTTAGCTTATTTCGGCTGGAGAGAATGCCGTAATGCCTGATTTTTACAAACCGGAAAGGCAAAATATGTTGGCAGAAACGCCGTAGAAACTCTGTAGCTTCGAGCGTCATCTGTTTTTGCACATCGCCATGGCGGTAATCTTTCCACCCAAAAGTAACCTGTCCATTGTCCACCGATTTTATCCGGTGATTCGAAATGGCAACTTTGTGCGTGTAGCGTCCCAAGTATTCTATCACTTGTTTTGTTCCGAAAAAAGGTTGTTTGGCATACACCACCCATTTATGGTCATTGAGTTTTCGGAGCAACAGCTTGTCGGGCTGGTGATCCGGTTCAATATCCTCACAGGCATTGAGCAGGTGCATAAATATTTTGCTGTACGCTTTGCTCAGAGCTTTTACAGGATACAGATAAGTGGCATACTTCTGCTTGGCAGCTTTTGCCAGCGGTTTCCAGTTGCCTTGCCGGGTGGCACCACCGGCAGGTACAATGCAGTGCAGGTGCGGATGAAAGCTAATGTTCTGCCCCCAAGTGTGGAGCACAGCAATGTGTCCGCTTTGCGCGCCAAGGTACTTGGGATTTTGGGCAAATAGTTCGAGCGTGAGTTTTACGGCTTCAAACAAAATGTTATACATTGTTTTGCTTCTGAGCAAAAACAGGGGATTTAACTCTTGCGGGAGCGTAAAAACCACATGAAAATAACTCACATCCAGCAAATCATCTTCCCGTGCTTCTATCCAGCGTTCGCGACTGGTGGCTTGGCATTTTGGGCAATGGCGGTTGCGACACGAATTATACGAAATCCGTATCGTTCCACACCCATCGCAGGCATCCACATGTCCGCCCAATGGACTGGTGCGACATTCGCTCAACTTTGACAACACGCTTCGTTGCTGGTCGGTGGGTGCGTGCTTTTGCTCAAAATCAGCACCATAAAGCGCAATTATCTCCGATAGTTCGTGATTGGGCCGACTCATAACCTGCCGTACAGCGAATCCAGCGGCGAATGCACTTTCCTGCCCGTTGGAAACTGTGCCACATGAAGATAAATCATGGTAGTACGAATATCGCCATGACCGAGCAGGTTTTTGATAGTAATCAAATCAACGCCATCTTCCAATAAATGCGTTGCATACGAATGTCGCAAGGTATGCATGGTCACCGTTTTCTGAATATTGGTTTTGCGCAAAGCTTCCTTTATGGCATTTTGTATGGTACGCTCGCCTACCACTTCGCCTACCGTTTCGCCATTAAAAACATACACTTGCGGTTGGCACTCGGCATAATACTGCTGCAAAGCCTGTTTCATAACCTTGGACAACACCACATACCTGTCTTTGTTGCCTTTACCTTGCTTAATGTGTATCATCATACGGTCGAAGTCCACATCGGCAATCTTCAAATGCCGAAGCTCGTTTAGGCGCAAACCACCGCTGTAAGCCAAGGTGAGCATAATCGTGTGCTTGAACATGCGGGGAGCGTGAAATAACTCGCGGCATTCTTCTTTGCTCAATACCGTTGGCAAAGTGTTTTTCTCCTTTATCACAGGCATACGCAAAGCCTTGTAGTTCATGTCAAAAAGGCGGAACCAATAGCGCATGCCGTAAACGGTAAACTTGAAATAACTCTCGCCATACATGTCGTTGGTGGCCAAGCGGTACAGATAGGCGTTGATTTCTTCGGCTGCCAGATGCTCAGGACTCACCCCAAAATGCAGCGCCAAAGTGGCCGCATTGCGTCCGTAATTTTCGACAAAGCTGGAACTTGACTGCTCAATAACTGCCTTTTGATGAAACTGTTGGTAACTATCCCTGAATCCGGGAACGCCCGCACAGGCTTGCTCCACCAGCGAAACATAGCCTTTTTTTAATGATGTTGGTTGCATATATTCACATTTTTATTGGTTTGCAATGTGAATATCAGAATAATTATCTACTTTTGGATGTTGAACGCAAAAATTAGGCAATATAGGGATAAATGGAAGGGTATTTACCGAAGGTTTAGTTCAACAGACAATATGGCTATCAGATCGTGGGGTCTACAGTTGGTGCAAAACCGGTCATACGGCTAGCTAATTATGCCGC
>CAIOJS010000186.1 GCA_903858655.1 uncultured bacterium
TAAAATAACATTGGTTAATAAAAAAATGTGTATCTTTGTAAACTTAAATTTAACTTTGTAATTATGGTAGAAAGAATTCTTTTAGTATTAAAAATTAAAAATTTGAGTCCATCAAAGTTTGCGGATGAAATAGGAATTCAGCGTTCAAGTATGTCGCATATTATGTCAGGAAGGAATTTACCTAGCCTTGACCTAATTTTGAAAATCTTGCAAAAGTTTAATGACATCAATTCTGAATGGTTGATACAAGGTATCGGACCGATGTTAAAATCTGGGCAAATAGATTTGTTTACTTTAGACCAAGCTAAGGTGAAGGATGAGGTCGTAAATGAAGAAATAGCCATACGATCATCCCCCGAACCTATTTTAGAAGCTATAAATGTTGTGGAAGCTACGAATATAGCCAAAGAAGAGCCGGAAGAAGAGGCAAAAGTTGCCCCTAATCCTATTGAAAAAACTGAAAATAAAACATTTACAGAATATAATACTTCAAAAAATGTTGTACCAGTTTCAAATGAAATAGAAAAGATTGTAATTCTTTATAAGAATAACACCTTTAAAGAGTATCATCCCGGTCTGTGAAATCTTTCGCTTTTTGGGAAAAAGAAATCACATTCTATAGCAGCATTTTCGTCACTGTCCGATCCATGAACAGCATTTGCTTCGATGTCTGTTCCAAAATCACGTCGGATAGTACCTTCAGCTGCCTCAGCAGGGTTCGTCTTTCCAATAAGTGTTCTGTAATCGTCTATAGCGTTTTCTTTTTCAAGCATAGCTACAACGATAGGACCTGAGGTCATAGATTCGACCAAATTTTTATAGAAAGGTCGGTCTTTATGAACTTCATAAAATTTTTGTGCTTGCGGCACACTTAACTGCATTGTTTTTGCTGCTACGATCCAAAAACCGGCATCTGTGATGCGTGATAAAATATTTCCTGAGGCATTATTGCGAAATGCCAATGGCTTAATCATTGTTAATGTGATATTTCCTGTCATAATTGTTTATTTTTTTTAAAGTGTAAAATTAAACAAAATGTTGGAGATAATGTAAAGTTTTATAAATTTGTCAAAAAAAATATTTGGAAGCAACATTTATCTCTAAAATTAAAGAATTATTGGCTTCTTCTGAACCAATAGTTATTATTACCCATCACAATCCTGATGGGGATGCAGTCGGCTCTTCATTAGCCCTGTGGCATTATTTACGGAAATGCAATTATAATCCGGAAATTGTTGTATCAAGTGATTTTCCTGATTTCTACAAATGGATGTCAGGCGCGGATTCAATTAAGATAGCAACAAAAGAAAAAGATCTTTGCGAAAGTTTGCTCGCAAATGCCCAACTCATCTTTTGCTTAGATTTTAATATGGCTGAACGTGCAGAATCGCTTGCGGAGCCATTGTTACAAGCTACTGGAGCTAAGGTATTGATTGATCATCATCAAAGTCCAACTGATATTTTCACTCTGGCACATTCACAAACGCAAACGTCATCAACATCGGAATTGATTTACGATTTTATTGCCGCAATGGGCGACGAATTGAAAGTTGATAATGATATTGCCACAGCAATTTATGTGGGTTTGATAACTGATACAGGTTCGTTTAGTTATAATTGCGATTATCCGAATACTTATGCTGTGACTTCAAAATTGTTCGAGCACAATATTAATGGCGAGAAGATACATCGTTTGGTTTATGGCACGTTTTCTGAAAGTCGTTTACGCCTTTTAGGTTATTGTTTGAGTCAAAAATTGACAATAGTAGGAGAGTACTCAACAGCATATATTTCAATCACACGCGAAGAAATGAAGCGTTTCGATTTTTCGAATGGTGATAGCGAAGGCATCGTGAATTATGGACTTACGATAAAAGATGTGAAGCTAGCTGCATTATTTTCGGAACGCACAAATCATGTAAAACTGTCGTTGCGCTCGTTTGGAAATTTGAATGTGGGTTTGATGGCTCGAAAACATTTTGAAGGTGGTGGACATAAAAATGCATCAGGTGCTAACATCTACAAAACATTGGATGAAGCAATAGCTGATTTTTTAGCAATTCTACCTTTATATAAAGAATACCTAAGTTAATTACCCTAGTATGAAAATTTTTTCACAGATTCTATTTGTTTTTCTGCTATGGACTCTTATTTCATGCGGCAACCAAACGAAGCATAAGCCTATCGAAAATCCCGATATGTATAAGGAAGATTTTACTAAAGTTAATAAAACCCTAGTGGCAAAAGAGGATGAGGATATAGAAAATTATATGGAACGCCATGAATGGGTGATGTCGAAAACGGGAACAGGATTGAGGTATCAGGTTTACTTAAATGGCAAAGGCAATCAACCAAAAGGCAATGATAAAGTGGTCATCCGTTTCTCAGTTAGCTTGATTAATGGAGTGCAATGTTATGATTCAAAGACGGAGGGGATGAAGATATTTGAATTGGGTAAAGCCGAAGTTGAAAATGGTTTGGAAGAAGGTATTTTGTTGATGCATGTGGGTGATAAAGCAAAACTCATTATTCCGTCGCATTTGGCTTATGGTTTGTTGGGCGATGAAAACAAGATTCCTAAACGTGCCACGCTGATTTATGACGTGGAATTGGTTGAAATAAAATCGAGCAATTTTTAGGATAAACTACTTGAAATAGCTTTTCTTGCTTATTTATATTTTCCTACGTTTTGTCAGCAAACATTTTACTATAGCTTATCATATATTCAAATAAATCGGGCAGAGTAACCGTGCTTTTTGTTGAAATCATCAAATCTGAATATTCTTTATTTACTAGAGTGTCAATACTAATTTTAAACTTTGCTTTTGATAACGCATAAACGTAGGTAAGGGAAGGGTTTTGTGTGGTATCGAGATTCAATAAAATATCAAAATCTTTATGCATAAAGTCTTTAATTTTATCACCAAAAGGTTTTTTATACCAATTCATGGTCGGTTGGCTTATATAATCAAACGATAGGCGAGGGTAGCAATAGTGCGGCAAATCTTTCAGATCTATAAAACCCAAAGTGCGTACCTCTTTTTTCATTTGTTGCAAACCGCCAAACAAGTTCGTTGCAGCGATATAATCCTTTTCGTCGCCAACCATATAGAGCACCCCAATAGACCTAGCCTGTTCAACTCCTATAATAGTTTTGGTACGCCTGTTTTTGGCAAAGGCTTTCTTCAGGTCTGATTTCAGAAAATAATTTCGTAACTTAGTTAACATGCTAATTCTTTGATTTGTTTTTACTCTCTTGCATTAAAAAACCGAAATATTCGGTTTTTAGTATTCTTATCCAAAAGTAATTTTTAAATGAATACCTGTTGTGATTGAACAGAACTGTTTTTTACATAACAATTTGTAATCTCGCAAATATACATCCTATGATAATCTTTTTTCGGATAGATGTTGTTTATTTTCATATCCAAAAAGTTTTCGGGATTGATATCCTGAAAAGATAGTTTCTTACATTCTAAAATCAAACGAGCTTCATTAAAACTAATGGCACCCGACTCAGTCTCGAACAATGTGAATCCACATTTTTCAACCTTATCAACATCTTTTCCTGAGTTCGCACCACAAAATTTCAACTCTTCACGATAATGTTCGGTGAAAAATGACAGCGTCATGTCTTCATATTTCTCCGAAAACTGAAATGTGAATCGTGTAGGACGAATAAATACATAAGCCACCGCTTTGTTCCATAAGATGCCGAATCCACCCCACGATGCAGTCATGGTGTTGTAGCGGTCTTTAACCCCCGCTGTAACAAGCATCCAATCATCGTCTAACAATTCGAAAGCATTAAAATTTAGTTTCTTTGCATTGATTTTTTGAAAATTATTTTCCATAAAAAAAATATTTATGGCGTAAAATTACAATTATTTCATGAAATAGTGTAAATTTGTATTTATGAAAATAACTTTTTTAGGAACAGGCACCTCCCAAGGGGTACCAATTATTGCATGCGAGTGCAGCACTTGTCAGTCTTCTGATGAGCGCGATAAACGTTTACGGTCATCATTACTTGTCGAAATTGATGATACGATAATGGTCATAGATACCGGTCCTGACTTCCGGCAAGAGATGCTTCGCGAAAATGTAACGAAGCTTGATGCTATTTTAATTACTCATGACCACAAAGACCATATTGGCGGATTGGACGACATACGCGCATTCAACTACAAACAACAACGCCCCATGGATGTTTATGCCCGTCAAGAAGTCCAGAATGCTGTGAAAAGAGAATTTGGTTATGCCTTTTCAGAAGAGAAGTATCCCGGAGTGCCTCAAATAAATCAGCATGTAGTCACAAATAATGAATTCAGGATAAATAATATTGCCATAATCCCTGTTGAAGCTTTTCATTATCATTTAAAAGTGTTCGGTTTTCGGATGAAGAACATGGCTTATTTGACGGATGTTAATCGAATTGAACCGGAAGAGAAGGAGAAACTACTTAATTTGGATGTCTTAATTGTGAATGCCTTGCGAATAAAAAATCATTACTCCCACAATAATTTGGAGCAGGCGTTGCAATTAGTTCATGATGTCGCACCCAAAAAAGCATACCTCACTCACATCAGTCATTTGATGGGAAAATATGAGGATGTTGCGCAGCTTCTTCCAAAAAATGTTGAATTTGCTTATGATGGATTGAAATTAGTTGTGTAAATTTTATACTTTTGTAAAAAATATCTTTTCAACTTTGAAAATTAAGACATATCTATACATCCTTTTTAATCTTGCTGCTGTTTTTTGCATAGCTCAGAACAACCCTAATGCCCTTGCAGATACGCTCAATACACGTATGCATCAAGTTGAAAAAGAAATAAATAAAGCTATAATAGCTACGCAGCAGAATGTGAATCCTTTCTTGAAACCCATGGATTCAATTCCTCAATTCGACTCCTTGCATGGCAAAATTATTGTTATCATAAAAAACTTAAAAAGTGCCAAAGGAAACGTAAATATTGCTTTATATAACAGTTATGCTTCTTTTGCCAAAAGAGTCAAACCTTTCCGAGGGGCAATCATGGCATTAAATGGATTGACCTGTACTTTTGTTTTCGATTCTATCCCTAAAGGGGTGTATTCGATTGCAGCGTTTCACGACGAAGATAAAAATGGCTTATTGGCTACTAATCAACTCAATATTCCAACGGAAGGCTTTTGCTTTTCAAATAATATCGGTGCATCATTAGGTCCACCTGAATACAATAGATTAAAATTTGTTTATACCGGGAAAAACAAAACGATGGTTTTGCTGATGACTTACTTTAAGTTCCCATAATAAAAAGATAGTTTATGATACATGATAATGTTGTTTACTTTGATTTTGCTACCATGGAGCAATTTATAGTTGAGGTGTTAACCAAGAGTGGAGTTCCGCTCAATGATGCCAGGATTTGTGCAGATGTGTTGATTACAGCCGATAAATTGGGTATAGATTCTCACGGCTTAAATCGTTTGAAACCGATTTATTACGACCGTATTAAAGGAGGTGTTTTGAATCCCATCACCAAGTTTGAAGTGGTGCGCGAAAGTCCAACCACTGCCGTGGTGGATGGACACGATGGCATGGGACATGTGATTTCTAAGCGTTCGATGCAGATGGCGATTGACAAAGCCAAGCGATATGGCATGGGCATGGTGGCAGTGCGCAATTCATCACATTTTGGCATCGCAGGATATTATGCTCTGATGGCTGCTAAAGAAAATATGATTGGCATATCGGGAACCAACGCACGTCCATCCATTGCACCTACTTTTAGTGTAGAAAACATGTTGGGCACCAATCCTCTTACCTTTGCATTACCTACGGATGAAGATTTTCCGTTTCTTTTGGATTGTGCTACATCGGTTAGCCAGCGTGGAAAAATTGAAGTATATGCGCGGGAAGGCAAGACGGTTCCTGATGGGTGGGTGATTGACCGTGATGGAAATTCGTTAAACAATCCCGATGAAATCTTAAAGGATTTGATTGCGGAAAAAGCTGCTATGACACCGTTGGGAGGCGTAGGGGAGGAGACCTCCGGATATAAAGGCTATGGATATGCCACTGTAGTTGAAATTCTTTCATCAGCCTTGCAAACCGGAAGTTATATGAAAATGTTGATGGGTACTGACAATGGAAAAAAGATTCCCTATTCGGTAGGGCACTTTTTCATTGCCATAGATATCAATGCTTTTGTTGAGCATGAAGAATTCAAGCACACCACCGGGAATATTCTTCGCGAACTGCGCGCTTCGGAAAAGATGCCCGGACAGAATCGGATTTTCACCGCCGGTGAGAAAGAATATATGGTATGGTTGGAGCGTAAAGATAAAGGTGTACCCTTGAATCACGCCTTGCAACAAGAAATGAAGATGTTGGCAGATGAATTGGATTTGAAGGGGTATGACTTTGGGGTTTAGATTTTTTTATTGAATGATACTAAACTCAGAAAAAATTGGAATTATGACAATAAAAGTAATTAAAAATGAAGCGGACTATCAACGTGCATTATCACGATTAGAAAAAATATTTGATGCACCCGCCAATAGCGAAGCAGGTGATGAAGCAGAATTGCTCACCATTTTAATTGATACCTACGAAAAGGAGCACTACCCAATTGAAGCGCCCGACCCAATTGAAGCAATTAAATTTAGAATGGATCAAATGAATTTGACTCGCACGGATATTGCAAAAATTATTGGCTACCAAAGCCGAACTACTGAGATTCTTAATAAAAAAAGAAAATTAAGCTTAGGAATGATTCGCAACTTACACGATAAATTGCATATTCCCTACGAATCTCTAATGAGCGAATATTAGTTATTTTTACGCATCAATACTTATAAAGCCTATGAAAAAACTTTTTACTTTATGTCTCTTCCTCCTTTTCCTTCAGCAGCTTTCAGCCCAAGATACTATAAAGGAAACCAATCAAACCAAAAAGAATTATGCCGTTTTCTTCAACAAATCGTTGAATAAAAAAACTATTGAGCATACGCCTTATTCAGATATTAATAAACTTAGGCTCTTCAATTCATCGGCTGTTTATTACGGCGCATCCTACAAAACTCAAGGTTTATCTTCCTTTGGCGATAATTCGTATATTGACGGGATGCTCATAAATGATATCTCCATGTTTCCCAAAAGTGCCATCGAGAGTTATACACAATTTGATGGTATCAGTCCTATTGAATTTGGAAATAACATGTCGGATATCGTGGAGGTATTGTCTTTGCAAGCACCCGCCAAAACCACCTTCGACATCAATATCCTGAGCGATTTTACTACAAATATAAACTTCAGCATGAATCAGAAAGGATTGTATTTTACCTTCAACAGCCCCATGTCGTTTCTAAAATTTATATACAAAAACAAAAACCTTCAACCTTCCATCTTAATCGCAGGCAATCTGAATTTCACCAAAGACCCTACACCTTCATCTATTGGCGTTACCTCCGTTGACAGCAAAACACTTGCACAACTAAACCAAAATCCTTTGATTCCTTCGGGAAAGGAATCGGGGACCTACAAGGCTGCAGAATTTGTTACCAATGATAATCTAACGAAATCATCGCTCAAACAAAATGCCGACTGCAATTCGTTCAACCCTTATATTAAGCTTGCTTTTCCGCTAAGTAAGAATAGTGAAATCACCTTAGGTTCCTATATGAATCTGACCAACAGAAGACTTGACGTTTTCGAGAATTCTATGTTTAACTCTGATAGGAATCCCGAAATTAAAGAACGAAATTTCAACAACTACATCCGCTTCGAACACAATTTCAACATCAATAGTAATCTAAAATCACATTTTTATTTACAAATCAATTACACCAAAAATAATTATTTACAGCAAAGCCCTCAGCATAAAGATAAGTTCTTTGATTATGGTTATGTCGGCAAATTTAAGACAAACCGAACTCGAACGTATGAATATGGAACCGACCCATTTACCGGGCTTACCGCTTATCTGCAAAATGGCAATGCCGATACCTTAGTAACGTTCGAACCTTCGGATATAAACCCAATTCTTGCTAACTATACAACGAATTACTATGATTTTTACAGCACTTCCAACGAAAATTTTAGTAGTTTAAATGTAATATCACGTGAAGGAGGTTTAATTAATGGGGTATTGGATTGGGATAATTCGGTTTATAATTTGTTTAGTAATGTTGGTCATCCTTACGATGAATATCGAAAAAGCGATTTCAGCCGTTTGAATCCCAAGGCACAAATTACGTTCGATTACAAAAACGCACATCATTTCATGCTTGGTTTCGAACTTGACAGAACTTCTTCGTCTTCTTATACGCTCAAGCCTGTTCAACTTTGGGATAAGGCGCGTCTTTTAACTAACCAACATTTGTATCAGCTCGATATATATAATCCTCATCTTGTGTATGACAATTATGGTATTTTTATGGATACTATTATGTATGATAATCTATATGCGACAGGTCAGCAAACATATTTCGATAAGAACTTGCGACAAAAATTAGGTTTACCGATGAACGGGACCGATTGGATTGATGTCTATAGCTATGCTCCCGAAACATTTAGCTTAGACATGTTTAGTGCCGATGAGTTATTAAACAATGGCAATAGTTTTGTTCAATATTCTGGCTACGACTACACCGGAAAGAAATTGAAAACCAACGATAAATATGATTTTTTTAGTGATATAGGTACCAATGGCTACTTCTCACGAAACATTGGAGCTTTCAAACCCAATTACTTTGATGCGTATATGCAGTACTCTTACACCGGAAAAAGGTTGACGTGCACCCTTGGGTTTCGCCTCGATAGATATGATGCCAATCAGCCCGTGTTGAAAGATCCCTATCTTTTATATAATGCAAAAACTGTCGCAGAGGTAACAAATTTAGGTGCGCATCCTGCTAATATCGGTCAAGATTATGTGGTTTATGTTGACGATGTGGTTAATCCAACTGCGATTAAAGGATATCGAAATGGCGATACGTGGTACAATGCCAAAGGTGAGAAAATCACAGACCCGGCTTCAATAGAGACTGGATCAGGCATTGCTCCATATCTAATAAATCCGCAACAGATTACTGTGAATTCAACAGCTTTCACCGATTACAAACGTGCTTTGAATTATCTGCCTCAAGTAAAAATTGATTATTTGGTTACGCGAACTACCCAAGTTTTCGCCGATTTTCAAATGTCAACACAAAACCCCATTAATAACAATTATAGACCTGACCATTATTACTATATTAATGTTTATGCGCATAAGAATTACATCTTAAATAATCCTGATTTGAAACCTTCCAAAACTACCATCGGGCGCATTGGAGCGCGTCAAATCCTACTGAAATCCCTACAAGCAGAAGTGTTTTATCAATATAAAAACACAAAAGGACTTCCTATTATTTACGAGATATATGGTGCTTATCCTCTCAATTATTCTACCATACGCAACTCCAAGGACGATTTCATTAATCATGCTATTGATATTTCATTGATGTATAAAAAACAAGGCAAACACGAATTTGATTTCGGAATTTATTACGAACGTTTGTTGAATATGAATAAAAAGTTTGAGAACATCATTTTATCGAAGAATGTCCTCAACGCTTTTGTTCAATATAGCTTCAATAAAAGCAGCATTTCGGGCAATCAACCCAAATTGATTCCTATTCTGAGTGTTTCCCTCACAAGCCATTATCGCTCCGACACCTATTTTCCTGTAGTTCAAATGTATCTTCCCAATCAAGACAAAGTCAAACTACCTGCCTTCTATTATTTTGATATAAAAATAGAGAAGCCATTCTACTTTGGCAAACAAAAAGATAAATCCGCTACCATTTATGTAGCAGTGCAAAATATCTTAAACCGAAAGAATGTGTTTTCAGTATATGCCAACACAGGGAAAACGGATGATGATGGCTATTTATCCGACCCAAGCATCAAGCCGCAATTGCATATCAAACTTCCGAAGCATCCTTTCGCGCTTTGTATGCCAAATCCATGAACAATTACAATAACTACGACATACCCCGCATGTTGATTTTTGGATTTAGTTTTGATTTTTAGTATATTTACATTGAATCTTCTTTTATATATTAAAGAATGTGGAATGCAAACTTGGTTATGTAGAAAGCAAATGCCCTTATGTTGAGAGCAAATTTTGTTATGTAGAAAGCAAACGCTCTTATGTTGAGAGCAAATTTTGTTATGTAGAAAGCAAACGCTCTTATGTTGAGAGCAAATTTTGCTATGTAGAAAGCAAACGCTCCTATGTAGAAAGCAAATTTTGTTATGTAGAAAGCAAACGCTCTTATTTGGAAAGCAAATTTTGTTATGTAGAAA
>CAIOJS010000187.1 GCA_903858655.1 uncultured bacterium
GTATAATTAAAAAATTAATTTTTCCTTACAGGAACAAATAACTGATATTGAGTTGTTTTATCAATAAGCAACTAAATTAATTTAATTTAATTTCTTAATATTAAAAACAGTTTTATATTTTTGTAGAAATTTTTAATCGAGAAATCATGCCAAAACTTAACGAAAACTTTAGAACCATTGACAATGTTAACTTTAAAGATAAGAAAGTGTTGATTCGGGTTGACTTCAATGTTCCACTCGATCAAAACCGACAGATTTCAGATGATACGCGTATCAGAGAATCTATTCCCACCATCCAAAAAGTGCTGAATGCGGGCGGAACCGTTATTTTGATGTCGCATTTGGGACGTCCAAAAGGCGGTTATGAACAGGATTATTCCTTGACGCCCATCGTGCCCCGTTTATCCAAATTGTTAGGTCGGAATATTATTTTTACACGCGATTTGTTTGGTCAGAAGACTTTTGATGTTTGCAATAATTTGAAATCAGGCGATGTTGTTCTGCTCGAAAATCTGAGATTTTATCCCGAAGAAGAAAAAGGCGACAAGAAATTTGCGAAACAATTGGCTTCTTTGGGCGATATTTATATCAATGACGCCTTTGCGACAGCACATCGTAAGCATGCTTCAACGGCAACTATTGCGGAGTTTTTTCCTGGCAATAAATATTTTGGATTACTGTTGGCTAGTGAGTTGCGGAATTTAAACAAAATATTGCACGAAGCCAAACCACCTTTCACGGCTATCATCGGCGGCGCTAAGGTTTCAACCAAAATATCCATTATTCGGAATTTAATCAGCAAGGTGGACAATTTGATTATTGGTGGCGGTATGGCTTTCACGTTTATCAAAGCTTTTGGTGGCGAAGTTGGTGGCTCTTTGGTTGAAACCGACCGCATACAGGATGTGAAAGATATGGTGCAGGAAATGATGCTGAAAGGCGTGAATTTATATATCCCCACGGATGCCATCATTGCCGATGGGTTTTCGGATGAGGCGAATTTTAAGGAAAGTCAGGCGGACGATATCAACAGTGATTGGATGGGCTTGGATATAGGCAAAAAAACCTGTCGTAGGTTTGCCGAAATCATCAACAAATCGGAAACGATATTGTGGAACGGTCCGATGGGTGTGTTTGAGTTGCCCAATTTTAAACAAGGCACGAAGGCTATAGCTATAGCCGTGGCTAGTGCTACGATAAGCGGCTCGTTTTCCTTGGTGGGTGGCGGCGATTCGGTGGCGGCGATTAATATGTATAATCTTGCCGACCAAATCAGCTATGTTTCTACCGGTGGCGGTGCGATGCTCGAATATATTGAAGGCAGAGAATTGCCGGGCGTGGCAGCGATTATGAACGACTGAGGGTTGGGATTTTGAGATAATGGAGACTTAGTGGGAGAGAAGGAGCAAGGAGAAAAACCACTAAGGCACTAAGACCACTAAGTTACACTAAGAATTGCCTACATTCGTAATTCATAGAGTAAAATCTTTCATTTAATAACCACCACTTTCCCTTTGCCTATACATTTTTGTCCTATCATAGCCCAATAATAATACACATTGCTGCTACGGGATGTTTCGTTTAGGTTAAAGGAAGTGGCATTTGAGTGGTGTGAAAGTCGAGTTAGATAGCTTGGGAACGGCTTTAGATGGGTGGGGAAACGAGTTAGATGTCAGGGATACGGCTTTTGACGGCAGGGTTATTTAGTTAGATGACTAGGATACGCCTTTAGTTGACTAGATGTATCGAGTTAGATGGTAGGGGTATGGCTTTAGATAGCATGGGAATCGAGTTAGATGACTTGGGGACGCATTTAGATGGCTGGGATTTGGAGTTAGATGGCTGGAAATTTTTCCAAGACTTGCATTTCGTTAACATTTGAGAGAAAAAATGTTGATTATTTAGGACATATAAAAATGAATAATGAGACTTTTTTTACCACAAAGGACTCCCGACCTCCCGACATTGCATGTGAGGGACAGGTAAGGTACGGTATGGTACAGGACAATGGATTTATGATTTTTGACCCCAACTCCTTGAAAAATTAATGGTGCTAACTTAAATATTATTATTATCTTTGCAGAAAAATAAATCTCAAAGATAATGAAACAAAATCGATCACTTGCAATAAGTAGTAAAATCAACGAATGTAAAACGGGTAATA
>CAIOJS010000188.1 GCA_903858655.1 uncultured bacterium
ATACCCGCAAATGCGGGATACCATCCTGCACTGTGCATTGCCTATACCCGCAAATGCGGGATACCATCCTGCACTGTGTATTGCCTATACCCGCAAATGCGGGATACCATCCTGCACTGTGCATTGCCTATACCCGCAAATGCGGGATACCATCCTGCACTGTGCATTGCCTATACCCGCAAATGCGGGATACCATCCTGCACTGTGTATTGCCTATACCCGCAAATGCGGGATACCATCTTGCACTGTGTATTGCCTATACCCGCAAATGCGTAATATCCCATTACACTATAACTACGAAGCAAATAACTTATTAACCATTGACAACAATTGACCATCAATGACTATTAATGACCGTTCAACTCATTCAACCAATTAACTCAATCAACCAAACCAACCCCATCACTTCGCCCCATGCAGCGCCAAATAGTTCCCTTCCGAATCAACAAAAGTCGCCATATAGCCCACCTGCTCATTTATGAGGGTGCGCGGCATCCTGATTTGTCCGCCATGTGCGCTGATTCTGTCTATAATCACTTGTATATCGGGGTTAGCGTTCAGGTAAAGCACCAGGCCTTCCTTCGATGGTTTGTGTGTTTTGCCTTTAACCAAAGCCCCCGACACTTTCCCTTCCATATTGTCCGACGAAGGAAAGAAAAGCATCTCATAGCCCATCATTTCCACCAATTTCAATTCAATATCAAACACGCCTTCGTAGAATTTCCTGGCTCTTTCCGTATCCGTCATAGGTATCTCAAACCAATTGAAAGCATTACTGTGTGCATTCATTTTTTCTATCATAATATAAAGTTTAAAGTTTCAAATTTTAGATTGTATTTTTTCCTAATAGTCCAATAGTCTAAAGCCTAATCCCCTCATCCTCCTCCCCCAATATTCTCAATAGCCTTAAAAAACTGCACCCGATAACTTTCCGATATAGGAATCAATTGGTCTTTGATTTTGATGCGGTTGCGTTCCACAAATTCAATCTTGGGGAGGGCAACCACATAGGATTTATGCACCCGCATGAAGTGTTCGGCAGGCAAAATATCTTCCAATTTCTTAAAACTCATCAGCGTCATGAAACGTTCTTTCTCGGTCACTATCTTCAGGTAGTCGCTTTGCCCTTCGATGTACAACACATCGTTGAAATTGATTTTTTGCATTTTAAAATCCGTCTTCACAAAGAAATAATCGTGCTTGATGGGTTCATGTTGCAGTTGGATGCTGTCCGAGGGGTGTGTTTTTTCGGGTTGCAGCTTCTCAAACGCCTTGTTCACGGCTTTCAGAAAACGTTCGAAGGAGATGGGTTTCAACAGATAGTCCACCACATCCAATTCGTAGCCTATCATCGCAAACGAGTCGTAGGCGGTGGTGAAAATCACCAAAGGTTGCGTCTTTATCACATTCAAGAGTTGGATACCCGTGAGTTGTTCCATCTGTATGTCGAGAAAAAGCAAATCCACTTTGTTTGATTTCAGGAAATTGATAGATTCCACAGGGCTTGTGAAGGTGCTCATGAGGTTGATATAGGATATTTGGCTGCAATATTCCGAAATGATTTCGAGTGCCAAGGGCTCGTCGTCAATGGCTACACAATTAATTTTCATGGATGTCGAGTTTTAGGTAAACAGTATATTCGGTTTCGTTGGTATTGATTTCTAGTTGATATTTCTTGGGATATAGCAATTCGATGCGGCGTTTGATGTTTTGCAAACCGATGCCGCCTGCCTCATCTTTAGTATATTGATTGGGGCTTGTGATATAGTTTTTGCACGAAAACTCGATGCTTCGCTCGTCGGTGACGATAGCAATGACGATGCCGGGGGCTGCTACCTGTTTGTTGCAATGTTTGAAAGCATTTTCCACAAAAGGAAGCAGCAACATGGGCACTATATGTTTGCCTTCAGTGCTTCCGCTCACTGTGAAGTCCACAAAATTGGCATCCGTCACCCGCAGCGATTGCAACTCGATGAAACTCTTCAGATAGATGATTTCGTTGTCGAGCAACACGCGTTCGGCATTGGCTTTATAGAGGGCATAATGCAAAATCTCCGACAATTTCATCACCGCCCCGGGCGCTTTGTCATCTTTTTTATAGACCAAAGCATAGATATTATTCAAAGTGTTGAACAAAAAGTGCGGATTGATTTGATAGCGCAACAATGCCAACTCACTCGCCTGATTTTGGTTGATTAAATCGGACTTTTGTTTCTGCACATTAAACCATTCGAAGGTGGAACGCAGCAAAAACGCAAAAGCCGTGAACATAAAACTCCACACCACATACTCAAACAATATGCTTCGCGGATTCGCCAAAAACTTCGCCAACTCTTTATCTATATCTATGGAGATACAATGGAAGAAAATCTTGATAAGCACCAAACGAATCAAGGCAAACACCAACACAAACACCAAACTGCCTAAGATACTTATCACCAATTTTCGTTTCTTGAAGAAGATAGGCAGCAGCAAGAAATAAGCCGTGTAGAAATTCACCACATGCATCATATAAACGGCAATGATATAGACCAAAGAGCTGTGAGGAATAGCCTCTTCCGAAAAGAAGATGGTGGACAGCGGCATGATGGCAAATAATATCCAAAAGGTTATGTGGAGTAGAATGTTGTAGATACGTTTCATGGCATAGAAATTTGCGATAAAATTACTACTTTCTATCATACTGAAGAAATATTTTTATAACAAATCTATGAAACGACTGTTTTTATCTGTGAAATGGCTTATTTCGAGGATATATTTTTTGCCTCTACGAATTACGGATAAGCGAATTACTAATTACGCGCCTAGACGTTTCGGGCTTGGAATTTAATCTCATAAAGTTACACAGAGATTCACAGAGCAAAAAAGAGACACACGGAGGTTGCGACATTCGTAATTCGTAAATTCGTAACCTGTCCCGTACACGAAGTGTCGGGGTTCGTAGCGTGCAAACCTTGGTATTTGGATCTTGGAATTTGGTATTTGGTTTTTGGAATTTGGGTCTTATTTCCCCAATTATTCCCCCAATTGCCCTATCTTTGCAAAAAAAATCAACCTACGTGAAATTACCCTCCAACAAAGACATTTGGAATCTGAGCTATCCCATCATATTGAGTCTCTTAGCCGAGAACATGATCAATGTGACGGACACTATATTCTTGGCACGTGTGGGCGAGGCGGAATTAGGGGCGTCGGCGATAGGAGGGACCTTCTATGTGTTGCTGTTCATCATTGGTTTGGGATTTAGCATCGGCACACAAATCATCATCTCGCGCCGTTTGGGCGAAAACAAACCCGAGGAAGTGGGCAGTGTGTTTGAGGTGAGCGTGCTGTTTTTGATGATAGCTGCTTTGTTGTTGTTTATCGTCGTCCATTTGTTCTTTGCACCCATCTTTAGCCATATATTGTCGTCGCCTGAGGTGTTCGAGAAAACCTCTTTATACATAAAATATCGCGTTTACGGCTTATTCTTCACCTACATCGGCTGCTCCTTTCGGGCGTTCTACACGGGTATCTTCCGAACGCGCTACTTGGCTATAAATTCCGTCATCTTAGCCTCGGTCAACGTCGTTTTTGCCTATATTCTAATCTTTGGCAAACTCGGTTTCCCTGCTATGGGCATCGCAGGCGCCGCCATTGCCACCGTCATAGCCGAATTTGTGTCGGTGGTCTATTACGTCATCGTCACATGGACCGTCATCGACCTGAAACGCTATCGCCTCTTCCAAAAAAAGACCTACCAATGGCACACCATCTACTCCATCTTAGATGTGTCGGGCTTCATCATCCTCCAACACGTACTCTCTTTGGCTTCGTGGTTCACCTTTTTTGTGGTCATCGAACAAAGAGGGCAACATCAATTGGCAATCACCAACATCGTGCGCAGCATTTACATCTTTCTGATGATACCCGGATGGGCTTTCGGCTCGGCAACGAGCACCATGGTGAGCAACATCATCGGTCAGGGAAACCTAGAGGGCGTCATCCCTTTGATACGCAAAATCACCAAACTATGTTTCATTTCTATGACGATCATGGTTCTGCCTGCCGCCTTGTTTCCCACCCAACTGCTGTCCTTATTTTCTTCCGACACCCTCTTGATACACCAAAGCCTCCCATCCTTCTATATGGTGGTGATTGCGCTGATGATATTCTCCTTGACGATGAATTTCTATAACGGTGTGACAGGCACGGGCAACACACGCATCTCGATGCTCATCGAATTGGTGTGTATCATATTGTATTTAATCACGGTCTATGTGGTGGTGATAGCCTTCAAGGCACCCTTGGCTATGGCTTGGCTTTCCGAGGCAGAATATTTCTTGGTCATCTTCATTCTCTCATATTTTTATTTGAAAAAAGGCAATTGGCGACGGAAAATTATCTGATTATTCCAAACAAAATTGTACTTTTGCCCCCCATTATATAAAATAAGGGGTTCTATAAATTAGATTTTTCGAGGCGGACAAGATTTTTAAAAGCGGAGTTTACTAAGGTAAATGAGCATTTTGAAAATTGAAGTCCAACGATGAAAAAGCAATTTAGAGAACGCCGTTAATCTCTCACTATGAAAATCTTTTTAAAATATACCCTCATCGCTTCCTGTGTAGGCTTCAGCTTATTTCTGTTCACCAAAATCACAGCCCATCACCCCAACGCGAAGCAGGCGATAGCGCCCGACACGACTATTTCCCTGCTCTTTATGGGCGATATCATGCAACATCAAGGTCAAATCGAAGCCGCTTGGTACGATTCCCTGCATGCCTATTCCTATGACTCCTGTTTCAAATTCGTGGCGCCCCTCATCCGCCAAAGCGACATTGCCATGGCAAACCTCGAAGTCACTTTAGGCGGAAAACCCTACACAGGCTATCCCCAATTTAGCGCCCCCGACCAAATCGTCCCTGCTTTGCAGCGTGCAGGCATTGATATCCTTGGCGATGCCAACAACCATTCCTGCGACCGCGGCAAAAAAGGAATCGAACGCACCCTACACATATTAGATAGCCTCAATTTCACCCATCTAGGCACCTACGTGGATTCCGCTTCCCGCGCAAACTCCTATCCGCTCATCGTCCGCAAAAACGGTTTCAAACTCGCACTCCTCAACTACACCTACGGCACCAACGGCATCCCCATTCCCAAACCCACCATCGTCAATCTCATCGACACCCTGCAGATGAAAGCTGACCTGCGCCGCGCCAAAGATTCCCTGCCCGACCAAACCATCGTCTTTATCCATTGGGGCGACGAATATCAGTCCCATCCCAATCAATTTCAGCAGGATGTGGCGCGGATATGTTTCCAACAGGGCGCCGACATCATCATTGGCATGCACTCCCACGTGATTCAAAAGATAGAACGCACCCGGTTCCCCGACTCCCTCGGGCGCGAAGTCTTCATTGCCTATTCCTTGGGAAACTACATCTCCAACCAACGCGACAGGCTCAAAGACGGCGGTTTGATGATTGCCCTCACCCTCACCAAAACCCACAACCGCACCCGCATAAGCTCCTGTGGCTACTATTTCTCGTGGGTCTATACCCCCATCGAAAACGGAACCAAGCGCTTCTACATCCTTCCCGTCAGCCAATTTGAGCAACAACCCCGCTTGCTCGACACCCTTTCCTATCAAAAGATGATGCTCTATGCCTCCGACTCCCGCAAACTCATGAAAGCCGAAACCAAAGGCGTCTCAGAATACACCTTTGATGTGAAAACTGCGGTGTGGCGGAAGGAATAGTGGAGGTGGGTATGGGATTAAAAAAGGCTTGCCTCATTGTAAGGCAAGCCTTTTTTCACAAAAGTTAGATTGTGAGTTTTTTTGATTGTGGTTAAATAAAAAACTAATTTAGCAATATCATACGTTTCGTATCTATTTCTTTGTCATTAATTATAAGAGAATATAAATACATGCCAGCCGTAAGTTCGTAACCATCTATCATAATTTGACCTTTACCGATCTGTGTAATTGCAATAGTCTTTTTTAAAGTTCCTTGCATATCAGATATCATTATTGAGGCATTATCAAAAATTTCTTTAATGTCAAATTCAATAATTGTTTTTTCTTTAAAAGGATTTGGTTTATTTTGATACAATAACGAAACAGTAGCTCCATTCTGATTTAATTGAAGCGTTTGATTTAAGTTACAACAACTTAATATTTGATTTTTTAAATCTGAGATTACTTTATAAAGGCTATCGAATTTATACGTATAATCTATAACTTGGCTAAATTGCGAATGTGTTCGATATTTTGTTGTATCACTTTTTATACTATCAATTTCAGATTGTTGTTCTTTCATAGCTTCTGTTAATAATGGTATTATCTGTAGATAATCAACAACTAAAATACCTTTTGCTGAATCAGCAATATCAGGCAACACATTTTGAATTTCCTGAGCTAAAAATCCGTAGGTTGTTTTTGAATCTACAACTGTATCCTGTTTGATTTGATATGAATACGAGTTCAATTGCAAAACTGTTTCCAAAGCATTTTGCAGTGGAACAATATTCGACTTTATGCAACTATCGGACACAATATAGTAATGTGAAGCTGTTAATGAGTTAAACCCTGCTTCAGTTGACCAAACGGCTATTTTGCCAATATTAGTACCAAACTCTGCCCCAGGTTTGCCATTGTCCACTTTAAACTTAAACTCTACAAATGTTGTGTTGGGGGCTGGAATTTCAGGATATGTTGTTAAACATAAACCTCCCTTAATCAATAATTTATAATATGGATGAGGCTCTATCCCTATTCCAATTCTACCATATTGGTTGATTTTGAATTGTGCGAAAGTATTAATACTTAAAAAAAGTAATAACGTCATTAAAATTTTTGTTTTCATTGTTTTTTATTTTATAGGTTAGTAATTTATTTTAACTGTGATTTTTTTACATTATTAAAATTATAAACAGAAAAAATTATTCCTCCCTGAATATAAAAGGATTTTTTAGCTCCGAAATCAAACCCTAAATACGGTGCAAGGGAATGCTTTTTTATTTTAAAAGCATAGCTAATTTGGTATGAAGGATAAATCTTTAATGGTATTTCAATGCTTTTAATTATTTTTTTAGATGTAATCCAAGGCGGATTTTGAGGGAATTGGTTAACTACATAAGTATAAGTTGATTTACAAAAGGTTAACACAGGTAAATATACTCCGGCATAAAAATTTATCCTCTTCCATTTAAATAATATCATCAGTGGAAGTTCAATATTATTATAAGAATAATCATATTTAACGGTATTATGAATATTGCGTATAGTTGAACTGTTATAATATTTAATAACAGTATCAATATTATTTTCAAATACATCTTTTCTGAAGCAAAATAGTAATCCGGATGAAAAGTACCAGTGTTTTGCAAATTTTATATCAATCAGCAATCCTGTTTTAAAGCCATAAGTAGGAATTTTTATAAATCTATCGTATTGATGTTCTTTGAATTTATCTCCTTTTTTATATGTAGTAGGGTCAATATATCTTTCACAAATGAAATATTTATAATATCCACCAGCTTGAATAGAAAACTGATACTTTTTCTCAAAATGTTTAAGAGTATCCTGACTTAGACATGTTAAGTATGAAAATAAAAATAAAAAAATAAAAATTATATTTTTCATTTTTTTTCTCCTGTTATATATTGCGAATATTGTCCACCAGGGCTATAAGAATGCAAAGTATATATAATTTGTTTTGTAGTAACAA
>CAIOJS010000189.1 GCA_903858655.1 uncultured bacterium
AAAGAGAATAAACCGAGCCATAAAGGATTTTAAAAATGAAGAAATTATTAATTGTTACGTAACAGGTTGCCTTGATAAAAAAATGGTATTAATAATTAATTGGCTTGTTGAATTTGACAAATACGATACGAATGACAACACTATTGTAAACCACCTTGATACTGAAACTTTACAAAAATTAAAGGATATAAAAAACGACATTAATGAATAGCCCTTCGTTCACAAAGGTAGTTTAACTCGCCGCGCAGCCTGTTTAACTCGACAAATAGCCCGTTTAAATTGCCTCGCAGACCCCTCTCTGTGAATCTCCCAATCTCTGTGTAACCCTGTGTAACTTCTTCAAAAACAAAATTTCAATCTCCAAATATCAAATCCAAAATCACAAATCTAAAATCATAAATCTCAAATCTAAAATCATAAATCTCAAATCCCAACCCTCATTTGTAATAATTCTTCGAGAAACCCTCTGCCGTTTTTTTACCCGTCCACACCTGAAACAATCCTTTCCACATGCCAAAACCGTAAGCAACGATTTGGATGTAGAGGGTGATGATAGATAGGAGGGAGGTCTTGAGGATTTTGTATTTCGCCAAGGATTGGAAAAATGCTAAGGCAGCGATGCCCAATAAGCCACCGCCGATGATAAACCACAACCATTTCGGGAAAAACGGGAAGGGAGTGAGCACCACCAACAGTAAGAAGCCTGCAATCATCAAGGCAGGGATAAAATGTATGGGTTTAAACATTTGTTTGTCCATGCGCCCTAGATTCACGCGAGCCACGCCCCAATTGAAAATCTGTTTGTAGAAACGTTTGAGCGAAGTGCGGCGTTTGTGATACACAAAAGCGTCGGCAATCAAGCCCACTTTAAAACCGTTGCGATAGATGCGAGCCGAAAACTCCATATCTTGTCCGTGGCGCAATTTGCCCATGCCGCCTATGGTGTCGAACACTTTTTTGGAGATGCCCATATTGAACGAACGCGGATAGAACTTTTTTTGCACCGATTTCTTGCTACCGCGAGTGCCCCCTGTGCCAATGAACGACGTCATCGAATAGTTGATGGCTTTCAGCAGAGGCGAGAAACTTTCGTGGCAGGTGTCGGGTCCGCCGAAAGCATCCAAAGGCTGTTGGGCAAGATGATTATCAATGGTGCGCAACCATTCGGGCGGAAACATGCAGTCGGAATCCACAAAAATAAAATAGTCGCTTGATGATTCGCGCATACCGAAGTTGCGAGCTTCGCCGGGTCCTTTATTTTGCTGATGCAGATAGCGGATATTCAAACCACTCTTGGATTGATATCCTTGGATGAAATCTTTGGTGCCATCCATTGAACCGTCGTCGGTAATCACAAATTCAAATTGCCCACGCTCAAAATCAAGCTCCTCTGCCGATGCCAACAACTCCTTGATTTCTTCAAGACGATTGAACGTGGCTATGATGATAGAATATTTCATTACTTATTTATTGTTTCTTTTTCTTTACAATAATAATTGTCAAAAAAATACCACCGAGGCACTAAGACCACAAAGTTTCACTAAGAGGATGAAAATGAGCATCTCTTTTCTTAGTGTTTCTTGGTGAACTTAGTGTCTTTGTGGTTATCATGTTCGTTTGTTTTTTTAATCGTCATATCAACAATAATTCCCCAAATCAATCTTCTTACTTTTGAAATTATCGCTGCCGATATACATCTTTTCCCAAATAGCCAAACCCATCACCACCCACAAATAGTTGTAGTGCCAACGCATCTTTGGATGTGGAGCATGATCTAAAATACGTTTGATATAACGATAATTGAAGATGCCTTGTTGCTCTACAAATTCGGGAGTCAGAATGGCTTCGGCAGTGCTTTTCAAATCCTTTTGAAACTGTATGTAAGGATTAACGCTGAATCCCCATTTCTTCTTGTTGATTATCTTTGGAGGAAGCTTTTGCGCCATTGCTTTGCGGAAAAGATATTTGGTTTGATTGTTCTTTATTTTTAAATGTATGGGAATAGAGAAACCAAAATTCACTAAATCCAAATCAAGGAATGGCACCCGCTCTTCCACCGAATTCGCCATAGACATACGGTCTTCGGTCAGCAAATAATCGTTTACCATTTTACTCTGAAATTCGGTGAACAACACTTGGTCTAAGGCGCAATTGTGTTTGGAACGTTCAAAGAAATGGTCGAATTCGGTATGCACTTTTCTACTTTGCTCTTGCATCTGTTTATAGAATTCGGGATGATAAATCTCTTTATAGAAAGCATTATCGTAGTCCCACACATTGCGTAAAATCAAATAAAAACGTTCCACATCACCCACGGCAAGCAGCATCTGCAAACCACGACGATATTCGTCCATGCTCAAAATGTGCGTTGCATTTTGCATGTTGAACAAAATGTCCGACTTCCATCGCATGACGTTTTGTAGCCAATGGGGCGTATGATTATGATATTTGTTGAAGGGATAAATAAACTTATGAATATCGTAGCCTGCAAAAAGTTCGTCACCGCCCAAGCCTCCCAATACTACTGTGATACTTGGTTTCACAAACTTCGACATGTTGAAACCTTGCAACAAATTTATCTTGGGTTCTTCGGCATGCCAAATCACCTCAGGGAATTGTTGCATAGGGTTAAGCGTTAAACTGAGGGTATGATGTTTGGTGCCAAAATGCTTAGCGATTTGTTCTGCATCGGGAAACTCATCAGTCGGCTCATTGAATCCCATGGTGAAAGTGTTTATTTCGGTCACCCCAAGTTCGTGCATCTTCTGCACTATGGTGGATGAATCCATGCCTCCCGATAGGTAAACTCCTAATGGTACATCGCTCATCAGTTGCCGTTCCACCGCTTGTTTTATATAGAAGTGAAGTTGCTCGATGGCTTCGGCTTCATTCATGTGAGCATCGGGTTGGGGTTGCAATTCCCAATAGCGCTTCACGTTTATCTGCTGATTTTCATAGATCAAAAAATGAGCAGGCGGCAGACGTTTGATACCTTCAAACAAGGTTTCATTGCCTTGGGTATAGCGTAAATTTAAATGGGAATGGAGCGCATTGTGATTCAAACTCCGACTGACCGATGGATGCAACAAAATACTTTTTTGTTCAGAGCCAAAAATCAAAGTGCCATTATTAAAATAATAGTGCAAAGGCTTCACACCAAAATGATCGCGGACAAGCAGCAATCGGTCTTTATTCTTATCCAATAAGGCAAAAGCAAAGATACCGTTCAGCCGTTGAAAGAAATTAGTGCCTTCTTCTTCATACAGATGTACCAAAGCTTCGGTATCGCTTGTGGTGTAGAACTGATGTCCTTTTTGCAGAAGCTCGGCTTTCAGTTCTTTATAGTTATAGATTTCACCATTAAAAATGATACAAATGGAGCGGTCTTCATTATATATTGGTTGATTGCCGGTGTTTAAATCTATGATGGAAAGGCGACGATGCCCAAGGCAGAAGTCTTTGTAAGTGTGCACAGCAAAATCGTCTGGACCCCGATGCTCAATGATTTTGAGCATATCCACCATCAAGGTCTGATTGTCTTTGTTTTGTTCAACTATTCCGCAAATGCCACACATAATGTTATATTGATGGATGCAAAGGTAATTATTTTTAATTTATAATTTGCGATTTTTGATTTTTGATATAGAATAATATGCAGCGTCTTAATAATGGAATAGGAACAGCATCCAATGTAAAAGTATTAAAATATAGGGAAGTACGTCTTATGATATTTGCCAACCTGCTATCAAGTAAAAAATATATTACCATAGATTAGTAGCATTTCAAAAAAGTTGCCTTGAGAAACTCAATAAAATCTTACCTTTGCACCCCCCAATTATTTAACCAAGAGATGTAGCGTATCCATATGAAAAAATTTGACATAATAATAATAGGAAGTGGCTTAAGCGGCTTGCAATGCGGATATATCTTGTCGAAAGAAGGATATAACGTTTGTATTCTTGAGCAGCACAAGCAGATAGGAGGCTGCTTGCAAAACTTCACCCGCGACAATTGTATATTCGACACAGGCATACATTATATTGGCGGATTGGATGAAGGTCAATCCTTGAATCGCTATTTCAAATATTTTGGACTGATGGATAAACTAAAATTGAAACGCCTCGATAACGATGCTTTTGATGTTATTAGTTTTGGTGATGATGCCACAGATTATAAATATGCAATGGGGCATGAAAACTTCTCGGAAACGCTTGCACAACAATTTCCTAAAGAGAAAGAAGCCTTACGGAAATACACGGACAAACTTAGAGAATTGTGCAACCATTTTCCCCTGTACAATCTCGAATACAAAAACCTCGAAGTGTCAGAGATGCATTTCTTTTCGGAAAATGCTTTTGATTACATAAATTCTGTTACTGCCGATAAAAAGCTTCAGAATGTTTTGGCAGGAACCAATCCACTTTATGCAGGCATACCTGAAAAAACTCCACTTTATGTGCATGCGCTTGTCAACAATTCATTTATCGAAAGTTCGTGGCGTGTTGTGGATGGTAGTTCTGTTATTGCTGATAGCTTAGCAGAAGCAATTCAAGCGCAAGGCGGCACGATAATGAAGAATGCTAAAGTTGAAAAGTTTGTCTTTGAAAATAATGTTTTGAGTGGTGTTGAACTCAGTACCAAAGAAACGCTATATGCTGATAGATTTATTTCAAGTATTCACCCGGCAAAAACACTTGAGATGATTGATGAAAAATACTTGCGCAAAGCCTATCGCGAGCGAGTGATGAATTTGGAAAATACCACTTCTAATTTCACCCTTTATGTCGTGTTCAAACCAAATGCTTTTGAATACATGAATCATAATCAATATTTCTATCGAAAAGACGATGTGTGGCTTTCTCACGAAAATATTGACAAAGATTGGCCCTACAATTTCTTGTTGATAACCCCTGCTTCGTCAGGTTCCGAAAAATATGCTGACTGCGCGACCATTATGGCATATATGGATATTAAAGATGTTGAGAAGTGGGAACACACTACTATTGGAAAACGTGGAGATGATTACCTTGAGTTTAAGAAACAAAAAGCAGAACAATTGCTCGACCTTGTGGAAGAGAGATTTCCGGGATTTCGCAAAACGATAAAGAAATATTATACATCGTCGCCCTTGACATTTCGCGATTATACTGGAACTGTTGGCGGTTCCTTGTATGGTATTCTTAAAGATTGTAATGAACCTCTGAAAACATTGATTTCGCCTAAAACTAAAATACCCAATCTCTTGTTGACAGGACAAAATATTATTCTTCATGGAGTTTTAGGCGTTACGATTGGCTCAGTCACAACTTGCTCTGATATATTGGGATTAGAATATCTAGTGAAAAAAATAAAAAATGCCGGTTAACAGGGTAAAGA
Organism: uncultured bacterium; assembly: GCA_903858655.1. Lineage (GTDB taxonomy): Bacteria > Bacteroidota > Bacteroidia > Bacteroidales > CAIWKO01 > CAIWKO01. The sequence goes on from CAIOJS010000189.1 coordinate 5,377, forward strand.
AGATTCTGCTTTGGTATTTTACAAGTATTTTATTGCTTGCCATTGTATGTATTCTGAGTCTTAATACATATTTAAAGATATCACCACCTGAAGTCAATGCTATTGATACAACTTCGTTAGTGACGAAGAATATTGGCGATTCACTCACATTTTGTGGTAAGTCATGGATGCATAAAAGCAATACGGGTTTATACGAATTGTATGCTGAGGGCGAGGCTTATCGCAGAGGTTTGGTTATTGGCAAACTTACGCGTGGATTGGGCTACAAACAAGAAAAAGCATTCGTAGATCAAATACACAAAATGATACCGTCGGGTAAATATCTTCGATTTTTGCAGTTTATGCTAACTGTGTTTAATCGAGATATTGACGCCTACATAAAGCCTGAATTTCTAAAAGAGATTTACGGAATTTCCCAGTTTGCTTCCAATGATTTTGACGAGATTGGAAGTAAGTATTTTCGTATTTTGAACTACCATGCTGCCCATGACATTGGTCACATGATGCAGAATTATCATTTGGTAGGTTGTACCTCGTTTGCGGTATGGGGTGATAAGTCAAAAGACTCGTCTATGATTGTGGGACGTAATTTTGATTTTTATGTAGGAGATGAATTTGCCGAAGATAAAATTGTTGAATTCATAAAACCTGATAGCGGTTACAAGTTTATGATGATTACGTGGGGTGGCATGGCAGGCGTTGTGTCAGGCATGAATGATCAAGGATTGACTGTAACGTTGAATGCTGCCAAATCTTATATACCTGTGCAGGTAGCAACACCGATTTCTTTGGTAGCACGCGACATTCTTCAATATGCAAAGAATATTGATGAAGCAAAGAAAATTGCCGACTCGTATAAAACATTTGTTTCGGAATCTATTCTGATTGGCTCAAAGTTCGACAAACAAGCTTTTATTATCGAAAAGAGTCCGTATAAGACAGATGTGGTTCATGCTGATTCAAATTATTTAGTATGCACCAATCATTTTCAAGGTAAGGAATTTGTAAACGACGAACAAAATATTGCTCAACAAGTTGAAACACCTACAAAATATAGATTTGAACGCACCAAGCAGTTAATCCTACAAAACTTACCTTTGGACGAAAAAATTGCTGCATCAATTTTACGGAACCCTGATGGATTGAATGATGAAAAAATCGGTTATACCAATGAAATGGCAATTAATCAATTTATAGCACATCACTCTATAATTTTCAAGCCAGAAAAGCTTCTGGTTTGGGTATCTACAAAGCCATATCAGCTCGGTTCGTATGTGTGTTATGACCTGAATAAAATATTTTCATTAAAAGAATATCCATCAAAAAGCTCAGAAATTTACCAAAATGACGTATCTTTGCAGCCTGATTGGAGATTACTAAAAGAATATTATTGCAATATATCGTACTTTAAGAACTTGAAAAATGTTTTATTGAATCATATTCAAAAAGATACTGCTAAACTTAACGAGACCTTGTTGAATACATTTATACAGACAAACCCTGATTATTACCAAACTTATTCCTTGATTGGTGATTATTATTTTGTACGACGCGATTTCGCTCACGCTTTGCAGTATTATTGTTTAGCGGATAAAAAACAAATTTCTTTCAAATCAGAAAAAAACTACATTCTGCAACAAATTGAAGGTTGCAAAAAAGAAATTAATAAAACTAACAAATAAGTAAAAAACATAAATTTACAACGTATGAAGTTTAGACTTATCTACCCGAAATGGGAAAAACTCGAAGGACAAACCATTTTTAACTTGCCACCTCATGGTCCGGTGGTTTTTGCGGCGGCACTACCCGAATATGTCAATATAGAATTTACAGATGAAAATGTGGACACAATTTCGTTTGACGATGATGCTGATTTTATTGGTATTTCAATGATGCTAACCGGGCAAATTAAAAGAGGGTGGCAAATAGCAGATGAATTTAGAAAACGTGGAAAGAAAGTGATTTTTGGTGGTATCTCAACAATGCTACATGCAGAAGAAACCATGGAACATGCCGACTCAATTTTTTTGGGTGAAGCCGAAGGACGCCTAGAGCAGGTTTTCTCTGATTTTAGAAATGGAAAGCTACAAAAAGTATATAATTTCTTAAATCAAATGCCCGATATTAACTTAATCGGACCTGCGCGCAGGAGTATTTTAAAGAAAGAGTTATATTATCATAAAGGAGTTCGCATGGTGGACTTGTTCCATGCTTCTCGTGGATGTAAATACAATTGCTACCCATGCGCTGTGGCGTATTTAGGTGGAAAATGTTTCCGTCCGCGCCCCATTGACAAAGTAGTTGAAGAATTGGCAACCATTGATAATAACCGTCTTTTTATTGTGGATAATTCCTTAGCGCAGGATAAGCAATGGGAAAAGGATTTGTTTCGCGAAATGATACCTTTTAAAAAGAAATGGTGTTCCCACCCCATTGAAGATGATGATGAAGTATTAGATTTAGCAGCTCAAGCAGGAGCATGGTTTGTGTATCAAGCGGTGTTTGATACTTCTGATTATATCCGCAACCGTGTGAAACGCTATCACGATCATGGCATCGCAGTTGAAGGAACTATTCTGTTGGGTACTGATGATCATACGGAAGATGATATCAAACGTCTGATTGACTTTTTGCTCGAAATTAATTTAGATTTGGCTGAATTCACTGTCTTGACACCATTTCCACATACAAAAGCGTATGACGATATGCTACGCCAAAATCGTATTATTGACCACGATTGGAATAATTATAATGCAGGGAAAGTTGTTATCCAACCTAAACAAATGACTCCTGAGAAATTACAGGAATTGTATTATTATGCTTGGGATACTTTTTATAAAGAAGAAACTCAAACGGAAAAGATGTTCAAGTTATTCCAACAAGTAATCATGAAGGAAATCGCTGATGGAACTTACACCAGAGTTCGCAAAGATTTGTCAAAAAATAGCTTTGGGAAACAAGTGATTCGTAATGCCAATAATTCATAATTAGTTCACGTATGATAAAGCAGTTTAATAAAGAAATCAATTCGGATTACTTTGAAGAAGTGTATGATTTTAATGGTTTGTGGGATGTTGCATCGCGTTGTGGTTTGAAAATTGTTCAAAAGAATGACAAGACTATTGTGATAGCCACCGAACTTTATGCAGAGAATCCCGGAACATCCGTTACAAACTTTTCGGCACAATTGGCGGGCATCATTATTCGCAAATATAATATCGCTCACGAAAACCTTATCTTTATAGTTCACGACCCTGAAGCAAAATCGAAACTCACTTTTATGAATGAGCATTTTTATCAGGTTGATTTTGATTGGGACGGAACAAAATTCATGAGTCCGAAATGGTCTCAAATTGAAAAGAACACTGTTGATGATCTTATAAAGGCTTAGCTTTTATCGGTTAAATTAAAGCAATAGTCAATGGATTTTTGCTTACAAGCTTGCAATTTATGTACGTTACAAACTTTTATCTAAAAGAAAATAATGTTTGAATATCGCTTATCGGTTAGAGGGTATGAACTTGATTCGTATAATCATGTAAACAATGCTGTTTATTTGAACTATTTCGAACAGGCTCGTTGGGACGTGATGCGCACAAGTGGTTTGCTCGAAAAGGTTTTAGCCGACCAAATTTTCTTAGTAGTGACCGAAATCAACATTCGTTATTCGAAAGAAGCTTGTTTATTTGATGACATATTAATTCGTACTATAGTTGAATTGAGCGGACCTTATATTATTTTCAAACAGCGCATGACCAATGAGGCGACAGGTGTGAAGCTTTCCCATGCTGTTGTCAAGACTATTCCATTAAACATTGATAGGGTACCGTGTGGGGTGCCACCTGAATTCGATATATTACTAACTCACAACGAAAAATTTTGACAACACCTGAAAATATTGTATTCGAAAAGCTTGGTAGAATCGCAATTCTTAAAATAAGTAATCCCCCTCAAAACTATTTAAAGTCTCCGTCCTTTATTCCCATTGATTTTCTGAATGAACTTTCAAAGCAGGAAGATATTAATGGTATCCTTATTTCGGGTGTTGGACGACATTTTTCTGCCGGTGCAGACGTGAATAATTTATTTGAATTGGCGAAAGATTCAAATCATCTGACAAAAGAAATGTCTGATGGCGCTGAGTTGCTTGAAGCCATTTCATCCTTACATATTCCTATCGTTGCTGCCATCAATGGTGTTTGTTGGGGGGGCGGTTTGGAGATTGCTTTAGCGTGTCATATTCGTATTGCATCCGCAAAGGCTCTTTTTGCTTTTCCTGAAGTTAATTCAAATCTGATGCCGGGCTTAGGCGGGATATATCGTGTAACAAATCTGACAGGTACTGCTGATACGTTGGCATTACTAATGTCGGGCGAAACTTTTGATGCCGAGAGGGCTTTGCAATTGCACATTGTTGACCAATTGACTTCCGAAAATGTCTTAGATTATTCCCTGCACTATATTACCAATTTAGTAGGCTCGAAACCCCGCAGCGTCATCACCTCCATCATGCAGGCTATTCACAACGCCAAGAAACTTCGCCTACACGAAGCACTAAAAGAAGAAACCCGTATGTTTTGCGAGTTGGCGTTAACTGAAGCTGCTCTAAGAAAGTCAGAGGCGTAACA
>CAIOJS010000190.1 GCA_903858655.1 uncultured bacterium
CCGGCAGTGATAGTGCCACCACTGAAAATATTCCAAACATAAGCACTGTCGCCTGTTTGAGCTGTGTAAATATTATCTATTTGATTAATACAAACGGGTGTTGGTCCATTGATAATTGGTATCGTTGGTGCAAAGTAAACTATCATGGTGATTACGTTAGAAGTACTCGGATTGCCTGATGAGCATGTAATATTGGAAGTAAGAACGCAGGTGACCACATCGTTGTTTAAAGGAACATAAGAATAGGTTGTGCTATTGATTCCAACATTAATACTGTTTACTTTCCATTGATAGACAGGAATGGATCCGCCATTGGTTGGTGTTGCAGTAAAAGTAACTGAGACTCCAGGACAAACAGGATTTAATGAGGCAACTATTGCTATTCCAATTGGCAAATTTGTGCTTATTATCATTGTAATTGAATTTGAGGTATCGGGGTTGCCTGTTGCGCAAGGAGTAATATTGGACGCGAGCACACATGTTATTACATCGGTATTTTGTGGAGTATAAGAATAGATTGCACTGTTTATTCCGACATTTAAGCCATTTACTTTCCACTGATAACTTGGATTCGTACCTCCATTAGTAGGGGTAGCAGTAAATGTAACAGGAGTGTTTTGGCAAACAGGATTCGATGAGGCACTAATCAAGACGGTAACAGGGAGTAATGAACTAGTTGACATAGTAATCACATTTGAAGTGTTAGGGTTGCCTATTGCACAAGGAGTACTATTTGATGTGAGAATGCAAGTTACTATATCGTTATATAAAGGGATATACGAATAGGTTGAACTGTTAAGTCCTACATTTAAACCATTTACTATCCATTGGTATAAGGGTGTTGTTCCACCATTTGTAGGGGTAGCAGTGAAGGTTACAGTTGTGCCTGTACAAACCGGATTAGCTGAAGCATTTATCAAAATACTGACTGGCAAACTTGGATTTACTGTTACAGTATAGAAGAATAAATTTCCTGTGCATCCATTGGCAGAAGGTGTTATTTGGTATATTACATTTACCGGGGCTAATGTAGTATTAATTAATGTTTCTGTTATTGGGTTACTAGTCTGATTTGATATCCCTGTATTGCTGATGCCAATAACTGAAGTACGAGACCAATTGTAAGTAGTACTTGCAATTGTAGAAGTTATGTTGTAGTTCTGTGCTATGCCACTACAGATTATGCCGTTTGTTGTACTATTGATTGCGGGTCTTGGATTGACTGTAAGAGAAACATTATATGAAATAGATTGAGAAAGAATTGCTGATGTTGAATCAGAAGGAGCATTAATTATGTTTGTTCCTGATAAGACAACTGCACCGTTTTGAGCTAGCAGTCTGCCATCAATAGATGAACCAGTATTCATAGTTATAGATGTTAATGCCAGAATGTTTCCTTTAAATGAAGTGCTGTTGCCGATAGTTGCTGAACTGCCGACTTGCCAAGTAATATTATTAGCCTGTGCGCCTCCGGTAAGAATGACATTACCTCCCGCACCACCAATGGTAGTGAAATCAGATGCTATTTGAAATATCCATTTAGCATTCATGTTGCCTTGGCCGTCAAGAGTTAAATCTCCTGATTGAATTAAAAGCGAAGAAGTGGATTTGTAAATACCTGGAGTAAGTGTTAAACCTCCTTGATCGCCAGCAATTGTTGCAGGGGCAGGAGATGTTGCTCCTTCTGCAAATAGATATGCATTGGTCAGGTCAAGTTTGGCCTGTATTAACATGGCTGCTACTCCCGGAGGGGCAATGTCGTCAGAAGCATAAATTGCACCACCTATTACACTAGCAGGAGGAAAACCGGTAATCGAAGACCGAACACCGGGACTTATGCCAACATCCATATTATGAATTTCACTAAAACCTGTACTTGTGATTGCAGTGCTTGCAAGAATGCCGAATCCACCTGCTGAAGTAAGCCCGGTTGAAGCTGAATCTATGGCAATACATCCTCCACTGACAACCACATTATAGTTGGTGGCAATATCGGATAGTGTTGCAGGGTTTATCGTAAGGGTATCATTTGTTGCACCTGAAATGTTTGTTCCGTTGATGAGGTTAATAAGCCCTTTTCTCCATTGGTAAGTCAGATTGCTACCCGTGGCAACTATAACAAAACTTACGGAATCACCCATGCAAATTGTTTGATTGATTGGTTGTGTTATTATGAGAGGTGCAGAATTTACATTAAAAGAGACATTGATAGAAGTATCATTTGGCAAACAAGTTCCAAAAACTATGACGTTATAATTGGATGCGGTATCAAATATACTTGCAGGATTTATAGACAGGGTGGATGTGGTTGCTCCCGAAATATTTCCTCCATTAATTAAGTTCATTGTTCCTTTTCTCCATTGGTATGTTAGACCTATTCCTGTTGTACCCACTGTAAAACTTACCAAATCGCCTGCACATGCAGTTTGACTGATTGGCTGTGTGATAATATTTGGAACAGTGTTTACTGTTAAAGAAACATTGATAGATGTATCATTAGGGAGACAAGCTCCGAATACTATCACATTATATTTAATGGACGTGTCGGATATACTTACAGGATTAAAAGTGAGCTGTGAAGTATTTGCCCCAGAAATATTCCCAGTGTTGATTAAATTAGTATTTCCTTTTCTCCACTGATAGGTGAGACCTGTTCCGGTGGCAAGTACTTTGAAACTTACAGAATCGCCAGCACATATTGTTTTGTTGACTGGCTGTGTAAGAATAGTAGGTGCTATTGTTACTAGTAACGAAACATTGATAGATGTATCATTAGGAAGACAAGTTCCATAGATTATCACATTATATTTTGTAGAAGTATCGTTTATACTTACAGGATTAATTGCAAGTACTGAAGCTGTTGCACCTGTAATGTTTCCTATATTGGACAAAGGCATTATGCCTTTTCGCCATTGATACGAGAGGTTTGTTCCTATTGCAAGCACTGAAAAACTTATCGAATTGCCTGCACATGCCAGTTGATTTGTAGGTTGTGAGGTAATATTAGGAGCGGTATTTACAACTAAAGATACATTAATTGAGGTGTCATTGGGTAGGCTTGTTCCATAAACAATTACATTATAATTGTTACCGGCATCGCTTAAAGCAGCAGGGTTAATTGTGAGCGTATTGGTGGTTGTACCTGAAATATTCCCTGTATTGTTTAATATTGTGTTGCCTTTTCTCCATTGATATGTAAGACCATCGCCGGAGGCAAGTACAGAAAAACTTACCGAGCCACCAACACAGGTGATTTGATTAGAAGGCTCTAAAGTTATAATAGGAGGGGCTAGCATCCCACATCCAGGGGGCATTGCTGCTGCTAAGCCCGCTGTTGTTATAGCACCCACCATAGTTAGAGCGCGACCATCTAAGACGACACCAGTATTTATCAAGTTAATAGCACCGGCAGGAACAACTATCGTTCCTCTGAAAACAGAGTAATTATTGATGCCAACAGCACCTTTGATTAGCCAAAAAACATTTTTCGCTTGCGCACCATTAATCAATTTTACTTTAGAATATGTGCTTGTCGTAAGAGCTGGGCTACCAGCTATTATTTTTATAACAAATACACCATTAGCGTTGCCTTGAGCGTCAAGATACAAGGAGTCGGTGAAAATAGCAGCGGCATTCATTACATAAACATGCGGTGTCAGCGTGAGATTGTGTCCAAACTCGGCAGGATAGAGCAATTCAATATCAGGTACCAATGCATTAAGTGTATCGTAGAGATTTGATAAATCCACTGCAGCTTGTATGGTAGAAGGATCTTGAATAAGATGGAGTGCTCCTGTAACTGCGGCTGGAGTCCAACCAGTGATAGCACCTATACCGTTATTCCCAACGTCACCAATCACGGTGGTTGTACCTATAGTATTTGTGAGAGCACCATTGCTCGAAAATATCGTATAGCAAGCAATGGAACCAAGAGGTGGATGCGGTGGACCGTTTAGGACAACGCTTCCACAACCCTGAGGGGTAAACGCTGTTATACCATCAATAGTGATGGCACCCGCTGTGGCGCACAATAGTCTTCCTTCCAAAGAATCACCTGTCGCCATATTGATGGCAGCATTGTTAGCAATTATGGTTCCTTTCATGCTCGTGTTGGTAGCCATGTTGACTACGCCTTCAACTTTCCAATAAACATTACAGGCTTGCGCCCCGTTTACCAATTTAACTTTGGAGCCAGCATTAGTTGCTAAGGTTCCATTTACTTTAATAATAAATTCAGCAGAAGGGACATTTTGAGCATCTAATACTAAGGTTAAGTTTAGCGAAGCATTGCCGGGTATAGAATACACACCCGGAGTAAACACCACTCCGTTTCCGAGCAAAAGCCCCGGAAAATAATCGTTGGACGTACTGTTGATTTGAGCCAGTGCGCTCAAAACGGCTAGGTTACATGCAGTGGTTGAAACATCCACACCGGGATGCATCACGCCATTCACATTACCGAAGCCAAGAAAGTCGCCGCTAGTGAAATAGCCTATATCACCGGTTAGATGCGAATGTGAGCTAGCATTATCATGAACCGAACCACCAGAGGTGTAAAGTACAAAATTAGATGCTGCGCCTAAGTTAATAGTTTGTCCGAAATTCACCATAGGAAAGGTAAAAAAAGCAATGACTATTATGATAAGCAGAATGTTTTTTTTCATGTTTTTAAGTTTTAATTGTAAATAAGTTTTAAAGGTACAAAGGTCGGCCCATTTAGGATTCTAAGTGTTACATAATTAGCAAAATAAGTTACATCATTCACACATTTGTCATTATGTAGGTCAAAACAAAAGCCCCAGCGAAAATGCTTTGGGCTTTTGTTTAAACCTATACTTAGTTTTGTGAAACCAATTTGCCTGTTTTTATGATTTTATTATTGTTGATGAATTTATAGAAATATATCCCTGAAGCAAGAGTGCCCAGTTCGATGGAGGTGGTTTGTTGGCTTATTGTTGTGTGTAAAACTTCTTTACCAACAACATCATAGATTTTTAATTCAGCATTATTGATTTGAAATGCTTCGTTCAATACTATGGTTGTGAATTGTGTAAATGGGTTTGGAAATATGGTAATGACGTCATTTGCCATTAGTAATTCGGTGGTTCCGACGGTTAAACAATCTGTGGGCAAGGTGGATGCTATGGCATGTATGGCTGAAGTGGTCAATGCTCCGGTGGTGGTGAGTGCTCTCCCATTGAGCGTAACGCCCGTATTGAATGCACCTAAAGCGCCGTTATTACATATTATAGTTCCACAAAAAACAGAATAATTGTTGATGCTCACAGCCCCTTCTACTTTCCAATAGACATTTTTTGCTTGCGCTCCATTGATGAGTTTCACTTTTGAATAGACACTTGTGGAAAGTGCTCCGTTGATTTGGATGACAAATACGGCATTGGCATTTCCTTGTGCATTCAACGTTACGGTATCGGTAAGCATTGCAGCAGCATTCATCAAATAGGTATGTGGTGTGAGTACCAAATCGTTTCCAAATTGTGCAGGATATCTCAGTTCAATATCATATGGAAGTGTGTTGATATAATTGTAGGCAAGCAACAAATCGGCTGCACATTGTGCTGTGGTGCCATTCGGTAGGGGATAGATAGTTCCCGTGACCAATAGTGGATTAAATCCTGTGGTTGCGCCTACATTGGTTCCAATATCTCCCGTAATGGTGGTGATTCCCGTGTTAGAAACCGCTCCATTGGAAGAGAAGATTGCAAAACAAGCTGCAGCACCTAAATTGGGAGCTACGGGACCTGTTAATATAGGACTTCCACACCCTATGGGCATATATGCCACAACACCATGAACGGTCACGGCACCCGCTGTAGATAATGCTCTACCTTCAAGGGTGTCGCCTACATTTAATATAATAGCAAAGTTGTTGGCGATGATAGTGCCCCGCATCGTGGTGCCGGCAGCCATATCTACCAAACCTTCGACCTTCCAGAATACATTGCACGCTAATGCACCATTCACCAATTTGATTTTTGAACCTGCATTGGTGGAAAATGCGCCACCTATTTTAAATATAAAGACAGCACTTGGATTGTTTTGTGCATCTAATATAAGGTCTAAGTTGAGTGTAGTTGCGCTCGAAATAGAGTAAATTCCAGCAGTAAGGATAGTGCCATTGCCAAGCAAGTTGCTGGGGAAAAAGGTAGGTATGGCAGCGTTCAGTTGATTGTAGGCAACAAGCAGGTCGGCAGAACACTGTGCACTTGTACCATCTTGGTCGTGCATTCCACCGTCAACATTCCCAAAGGCTGTGCTAGAACCATTGTTGGTGCCTACATTACCCGTTAGATGCGAGAAGCCCGTGTTGCTCACCGCACCGTTGGTTGAAAAAAGTACGAAGTTGGCTGCGGTTCCTAAGTTAGGAGCTTGCGCAACAGCAAAAGTTGTGATTAAGAGCAATGTGATTGCTGTTAATAAAGAGAATAGTTTCGTTTTCATCATGGTTTTTTTTAAATCGCAAATAAATTTCTGCGAGAATACAAAAGTAGGTAGATTCGGAGGCTAAGGTGTTACACAATTCTTTATATAAGTTGCATGATTCACACTATATGTTTTAATGATGATTTGTTTTTTAATTGAATTTCATCAATAGATATTGGAATTCGTTTGGTTGGGGTTGTCTTTTGGCATGGCTACTTGTATTTAGTATGAACTTTATGTAGCATGAATTTATCGTAATGTAAATAGAAATTCGTTTCTATAAAAAAGAAAAGGGATGATATAAGAATATTAAGGAAGATATACAATTGAAAAGAATTGCTATGAAAATTAAAAGCATCAC
>CAIOJS010000191.1 GCA_903858655.1 uncultured bacterium
CTGCAGTGGGCTGGCTTGATTATTTAGAATTGAACGTCAATAGATACCTTACATTTACTTCGGGGCAATTATCTTTTCGTAACATTAATTCTATAGGTAAAGGTGTTTCTGAATTTGTTTTAGGCAATGCTTCTTCAAACACGACTATTTGGGATGTGAGTGATTATACAAATCCCAGGCAAGTTAACGCTTTATTGAACGGCTCCAATTTATCTTACCGCATTCTTACCGATACGCTCAAAGAATTTGTGGCTTTCGATGGAACTTCGTACCAATCGGTGATGACCAATGGAAAAATATCAAATCAAAACCTGCACGGGCTTGGTCAATATGATATGATTATCATTTCGTATCCTGATTTTATTAGCGAGGCTTCCCGAATTGCCGACTTGCATCGTACGAAAGATAATATGTCGGTTGTGATTACAACACCCCAAGAAATATTCAATGAGTTCTCTTCAGGCAGTCAAGATATCACTGCTATCAAGGATTTTATAAAAATGTTTTACGACAGAGCTGGGAGCAATACGGCACTGATGCCAAAATACGTTTTGTTGTTTGGTGATGCTTCCTACGATTGTTTGGATCGCTTGCCTGATAACACCAATTTTGTTCCTATTTATGAAACCGAAAATTCATTAGACCCAACATCTTCCTTCTCAACGGATGATTACATTGGTTTTTTAGATGATGGCGATAATGGTCCTTATGGATATCTTTTGGATGTCGGTGTTGGTCGTATTCCTGCCAAAACCCTTGAAGACGCACAAGCGATAACCACAAAAATTATCAACTATGCTGCCGACCACGATTTGTCTTCAAACACTGTGAGCTGTTCTGATTATTCCAGTTCGGTTTCAAACTTTGGTGATTGGCGTAATGTGTTATGTTTTGTTTCGGATGACAAAGATGATGGCATGGATTTTTTGTCAAATTCTGATGATATTGCAAAATTTGTTGACACCACCTATAATAATTATAACATAGATAAAATTTATCTCGATGCTTTTCCACAAGTTTCCACTCCAGGCGGACAGCGCTCACAAGAATGTACGGATGCTATCAACAAACGTGTAGAAAAAGGTGCTTTGATTATTAACTATATTGGGCACGGCGGAGAAGTAGGCTGGGCTCATGAAGGAATATTAGATGTCTCAGATATTAAAAATTGGACTAATCATTATGATAATCCTCTATTTGTAACAGCCACTTGCGAATTTAGCCGCTGCGACGATCCTGCAAGGGTTTCGGCAGGGGAATATGTGCTTACGAATCCGAACGGGGGAGGCATCGGTTTATTCACTACTTCACGCTTAGCATGGTCGGGTTCTAATTTCCAATTAAATTACACCTTTTATCGCACCGTATTTGTCAAAACTTCGGGAGTATTTCCTCGATTGGGTGATATTGTCCGAACTTCAAAAAACTATATGGCATGTCCGAGCAGCATCAGCAACTTTCTTTTATTAGGCGATCCCGCATTGCGCCTTGCCTATCCGCAGTTTAATGTTATTACCTCCACCATCAATAACCACCCTGTTCCCAGTGCTGATACCCTGAAAGCTATGTCGAAAGTGACGGTTACAGGTTTTATTGCCGACGATGCCAATGTGAAGCAAACTGGATTTAGCGGTATCATCACCCCTATCGTTTTCGACAAACCTGTACAAATTTCCACTCTAGGCAGTGATGGGGCACCTCAACAGTTCTTTTTGCAAAAGAATGTTATCTTCAAAGGGAGGGTGAGTGTCACCAATGGCGATTTTTCTTTTAGTTTTGTGGTGCCTAAAGATATCGCCACTAAATTCGGCAAAGGGCGCATCAGCTATTATGCGCAAAACGGCAGCACCGATGCCAATGGATATTATGAAAGTTTCATCATTGGCGGCAGCAACAACAATGCTATTACCGACAACTTAGGTCCCGATATGCGCATTTATATGAACGATACTCGCTTCGTTTCGGGCGGCATCACCAACGAAAACCCTATACTGCTGGCTTACCTTGCTGATTCTGCCGGACTCAACACAGTTGGAAATGGCATTGGACATGACATCTCTGCCGTTTTGGACGACAATACCGAAAAAACGTATGTATTAAACGATTACTATGAATCTGAACTCAACACATATCAACACGGCATCGTCCGCTATCCTTTTGCCAAACTTGCTTCCGGCACGCATAAACTAAAACTCAAAGCATGGGATGTGTTCAACAATTCATCGGAGGGCGAAATAGAGTTTGTGGTTGCCGAAACTGCTCAATTGGCTTTGAGCCATGTGTTGAATTATCCAAACCCTTTCACCACCTACACCGAATTCTGGTTTGAACACAATCAGCCTTGCTGCGGTTTGGATGTGATGGTGCAGATATTTACCATATCGGGCAAACTCATCAAAACCATACAAACCTCCGTTGAGACCAATGGTTTCAGAGCCGACCCCATTCCCTGGGATGGCAGAGACGATTATGGCGACAACATCGGCAAAGGCGTTTATATCTATATGTTGAAAGTTAAAAACTCCTCAGGGCAATTTGCCAGCAAGATTGAGAAACTGGTTATATTGAAATAAAATTAAAACCCTTAAAATAGTAGAAGGTAAATGGGTCTTGGCTAATTTTAAACATTGAACAATGAATTTTAAAGTTGATGGTTTGATAGGAAAAATTGTGACCCTTCCATATTTCAAAGATTTCCTCAAGGTTCTTTTGGTATTATTACTTACTGTACCCTTACTTTTTATCAATATTCGGAAAGATATTGACTGGGGTGATGATAATGCACATTATTTGTTACAGGCAAAATACATTGCCCAAGGAGTGCCCCAAGCTAACACTCAGTATATTTATAACAGTAATTGTCCTGTGCTCGGACCACCTGCTTATCCTATCGGATTCCCTTTAATGTTATCCGGAGTTTATTATGTTAAGGGATTGAACCTACATGCCTTTAACTTGATTATGACTATGGCATTAATTATTCTGTGCCTTTTAATGGTGTTGTATTACAAAAACACCCACCGTTTTCTTACATCGGTCTTTTTGGTTTTAATTGTTGCGTATAATCCTTGGACCCTTAGTTTTAAATCCGAAATTATGTCGGAAATTCCGTTTGCAGTGATACTTTTGGCGACAGTGCTACTCTACAAAAAGTTTAACAACATCTCTACCTATATTATAATAGGTGTATTATGCGGCTATCTGATTTCTATACGAACTATTGGAGTTGTGCTGCCATTGGCTATTTTCGCCGAAACAACCAGAAATTTCTTACTTGCTTTTTTACGAAAAGAAAAAGGCTTGACAAAAACTTTACGACACAACTTGCTTAAATTGGGTATCATTATTACTTTTTGTTTCGGTATTTACTTTTTATTGAATACGGTGATATTTAAAATTAAATTCGACGCGTCCAGCGGATATTTTGCAATATTCAGTTTTCGAGGATTGGGCAATATTATTTTACAGAATTTGGCATATTATTTTGATGTATTAGAAACATTTTTCAATCCGAAAAATGGCAAATGGGTCTTTTTATCGTTGATTACAAAATCATGTGTTTTCACGATGATAATGCTTGGTTGGTTGAAAAAAATATACAAAGACTTTGGTCTTGCCGATTTTCTGGTGGTTTTTTATCTTCTTGTACTTTTAATATACCCTTACCATCAATCAGGTTTTCGGTTTTTGTTTCCATTATTGCCTTTTCTAATGAGTTATGCTGTGCAGGGGCTTAAAACGATACATTTGGGCTTCAATCCGAAAACATCTGTAAAAGTTGTGTTGCTGGGTTCGTTGGTGCTGGTTCAGTATTATTATGGATTCAACGAAATGGTTCTACTGGAAATTTTATGAAGGAATAGATTTTTCATTACCTTTGTAGGATGAAAGAAGATATATTAAAAGCATTAGAAA
>CAIOJS010000192.1 GCA_903858655.1 uncultured bacterium
CATACCAATCAAAGCAAAAACATTGTGAGCTTTGTTGTATTTAGTAGGATCTGCGGCAAAAAGTTTCCTTGCTTTTGGTCCTTTAATCATAGCGATAATTCCAAAGGTCAAAGGAATTAAACCGGGTGCAATGAAAATTGCTCCCAACCAAAAGAGGCATACTGCAATAATGCCAAAAACAAACGCAATGACTGCGCCGGGCAATTTTTCTTGATTTGTTTGTTGTGGTGTCGTGACTTGTTCTTCCATAATTATTTGTTTTTAATGAATACTAGGCACAAAGATAAATACATTTCTCATGCGTAAGCAAATTTTTTTTACTTTTTTTTGAAATAAATTTTCATCGTAAGTGTAATTCCTTATCAAATAAGTTGTTGTATGTAACCTTTTTTTTTCATTTACGTACACCATTTCCATTGAAAATAATTTATGACCGAAAATTCTACATTTTTATCCGAACATAATCCTCGAAGAAGCGTTTTGCTCACCCTGTTGTGTTTGATGACTTTTGTTTCGAGCGGCATTTTTGTGGTGATTTCCGTTTTAGGCATATTTTCGTCGCATTGGTTTTCAATATTTCTGGAACATTACACGCCCGGCTTCGGCACCAGAGGGGGTAAAATACTGCTCCTCATCTCCTTTGGGAGTTTGTTGGTGTTCGGGTTTTCGTTGTGGGGAAGCATTTTGATGTTTTTCAGAAAAAAAATCGGATTCATACTTTATATCATCCCCAACGGCTTGCTGATGATACTAAACATTCTTATCTGTTTCGTCACATACAATGTCTATAGCATCGGATACCTCGCCCTAAGCATCTTATTTATAATTCTCTACAGCACCCAAGTCAAAACCATGAAGTAACTCCTAATTACTTATAAATTCCAAAAAAAAGCAGCAAGACCTATATTGCTGTTTTTTTTTATTTTTTTTTTCGCCAGTTCCATTAATTGTTATAAATTTGTCGCATCAATAAAAAACACGATATGGGATTAAATAAAGTTTTTCAATTTTTTATTCCGAAGGAAAAAAAGTTCTTTCCGTTGTTCGAAGAAGTGGTCGAAAACGTTGAAAAAGGAGCCGTTTTGCTCAATAAATTATTACTGCTGTTTCATAACGAGGGCGAAAAGCAGACACTCGTCATCCAAATCAAAGAATGTGAAGCCAAGGGCGATACCCTCACGCACACCATCTTCGATGAGCTGAACAAAACCTTCATCACACCCTTCGACCGCGAAGATATTCAAGAACTCACCTCTTCCCTTGATGACGTGATGGACTATATTAATTCGTGTGCCAAACGCCTGCAGCTCTATAAGGTGACCGAATTGCCCATCAACACCATCGAAATTTCGGAACTTTTGGTGCAAGCCGCCCGCGAACTTCGCGTTGCCATTGGCGAATTAAAAAACCTGAAACATCCACAAATCATTAAAAAAGCGTGTATCCGCCTCAATGAAATCGAAAATCAAGTGGACGATTTGTATTATATGTCCGTTTCCGATTTGTTCGAAAACGAAAAAGACGCCATCGAACTCATTAAAAAAGATGCCATCCTGAAAACCCTCGAAACCGCCACCGACAAAGCCGAAGACGTTTCCGATGTGTTGAAATCCATCATTGTGAAAATAGCATAAGCACCCTGAGATGTTAATCCTAGTAATCATCACCATTGCCGTTGCCATCATCTACGATTTCCTTAACGGGATGAACGATGCGGGAAATTCAATTGCCACCATCGTTGCCACCAACGTGCTTCCGCCCAAACTTGCTGTGGCATGGGCTGCTTTTTTCAACTTCTTGGCAATTGCCGTTCTTGGAACCCACGTGGCGAATACTATTGGAACAGGAATTATTGCTCCACATATTATTGAAAAAGATTATATTTTCATTTTATGTTCCCTGTTGGGTGCTGGCACTTGGGTGCTAATTTGCGGCTTGAACGGCATCCCCAACTCTGTTTCTCACGCCTTAATCGGCGGATTGATTGGTCCCGCACTCATCAAAGGAGGTGCAGCGGCTATCTTCTATAGCGGAGTATTCAAAATTGCCATCTTCATCATCCTTGCTCCTGTGTTCGGATTCGTCATCGGCTATTTTTTCATGGCGCTCACCCTCCTCTTTTGGGGACGAAAACCGCCCCTGAAAATTGATCGCTACTTTCGCGTATTGCAGTTGGCATCCTCGGCGGCATTCAGCTTGGGGCACGGCGGCAACGATGCGCAAAAAACCATGGGCATCATCATGATGTTGCTCATCGGCACCGGCTATCTGCCTGCCGACACCACAAGCCCTCCCTTTTGGATTATCCTCATTTGCTACACCGCCATCGCTTTAGGAACCTTGTTAGGCTCAAAGAAAATCGTGAAAACTCTTGGCGCAGGACTCACCCACCTGAAACCCATCGGAGGCTTTTGCGCCGAAACAGCAGGCGCATTAACCTTATTTGTCGTAACCTTGGCGGGAATTCCCGTCAGCACCACACACACCATCACGGGGTCAATCATGGGCGTGGGAGTTACCAAACGCGCCAGTGCCGTCAAGTGGAAATTAGCCGGAAACATCGTCGTAGCTTGGATCATCACCATACCGTGCACTATGTTTCTATCTGGATTAATCTATTTCTTGGTAACTTTATTTAAATAGAAGTACTTCGAGTATTTAAAGTACTTGGAATTAAAAAATATAAAGAATTAGCAATGATAACTAAAAAACTTGTACTTTTACACTCTAAAATAACTTCAAGCACTTCAAGTACTTTAAATACTTTAGGCACTTCAAGTACTTCAAACTTTAGGCACTATTAACCATGGAACAAATCCTTCAACTGATACCAAAACAACTGATAGACTTCTTACTTGTTACCTTGTTTGCTTTGTTTATAGGTCTTTCGCAACGCAAACTGCATCCTGCCGCCGAAAACATCCGCTTGTTTGGCACCGACCGCACCTTCACCTTCATCGGCATTTTGGGCTACATACTCTACATCATTGACCCCGAATATTTATTTCTATTTATGGGCGGTGGATTCGTCATCAGCATGTTCTTGGGCATAAATTACTTCTTCAAACTCAAGTATTACAAAGATTTCGGACTCACCACGGTCTTCATCGCGCTCATCACCTATTGCATGGCACCCTTGGTCATCACCCAACCCGCATGGCTCTATATTTTGGTGGTAGTAACCGTCTTAATCTTCACAGAAATCAAAGAAACCCTTGGCACCCTGACCGCCCAAATTGAAAAAGAAGAATTCATCACCTTGGCGAAATTCCTGATTATCGCAGGCATCATTTTGCCCATAGTTCCCAACAAACCCATCGTTGATTTCCTGGCGCTCACGCCATACAAAATCTGGTTGGCGGTGGTGGTCATCTCCACCATTTCCTACTTGAGCTATCTGTTGAAGAAATTTGTGTTTAAAAAATCGGGCATCATCATTTCGGGCATATTGGGCGGCATGTATAGCAGCACCGCCACCACCATCATTTTGGCAAAGAAAAGTAAGGAAGACACGCAACTGAAAAACAATTATGCCTCGGCAATTATCCTCGCCACCGCGATGATGTATTTGCGCATTGGCATCTTGATGATGATTTTCAATCTCGATTTGTTCAAACAAAACTTCTTAATTTTCCTCATCATGTTTGTGCTGACCATCCTTGTGGGCATCGGCGTTTATTTTTATCAACACAAAAAAGAAGAAGTTACCGAAGAGAATCTGATGAAAGACAAAAACCCGCTTGAATTCAAGGTGGCTATGTTGTTCATGGTGCTGTTTGTGGCTTTCACATTTGTAACCTATTTCGCCGTAAAATATTTCGGCAACCAGGGATTGAACTTCCTGTCCATCATCGTAGGCGTTACGGATATTGACCCGTTTTTGATTACCCTCTTTGAAGGGAAGCACAATGTAACCATAGAATTAATTTCGATGGCGACCTTCCAAGCTATCATCAGCAACAATGTTTTGAAATTGATTTATGCCCTCTTTTTCTCAGGCAAACACATCCGCATCCCCATCGCCGTTGCTTTCGCTCTCATCATCATTGTGAATATTCTACTTTTATTTTTTATTTGATTATGGAATTCGAAGATATCTACGTTCAA
>CAIOJS010000193.1 GCA_903858655.1 uncultured bacterium
AAGGAGGTTTCCTTTGATGGTAGGACAACTGAAAACGGTGATACTTTCTACTGGATATTGAGGAGAAACAATAATGTTTCTGCAATTCAGAAGTTTGAAATGAAAAATCCTATACAAAATTCTTACGAATTGCTTTGGCAGGAGTTAAGAAATAGAGATAAGAACTCAGGTATGACTATCCAAAACACTATGAGGAGAATTATTGAAAACTATTTCAAGATACTTGGCCGATATGTGGATGACGATTTAATAAAAAATTTTACTAATCAGCAAGAACAAGAAATTTGTAGATCATTGATATGTTGGATAAACGATGGTTCACACAGTATACCAGATGATTTATTTGTTGAACATCAGGAGACAGCTATTGAAAAATATTTTGACGTATTCAAAAATATTTTTGACAAAATGGGTCACATTGAACATTACAAGATGATGATGAAAGAAAATATAAATTGATAATATGAAACCCATCACCGAAAATATAATTGAAGAATCAGCGATTGAATTATTACTATCGCAAGGATGGGAATATGCCAACGGCAAAGAACTTTCTCCCGAAGGTTTGTTTTGTGAACGTGAAAATTATCAGCAAATCATTCTTACCAATCGTTTACGAAATGCCATTGCAAAAATAAATCCTCACATTCCGGAAGATGCACAGGGAGCAGCTATTCAAAAAGTGCTGCGTATTTATTCTCCGGTGTTGTTGCATAACAACGAGGAGTTTCACAAGCTCTTAGTGGAGAAAATAAAAATCCCTTATCAGCAAAATGGTTACGAACGCAGTCATGAAGTGGCATTGATTGATTTTGAAAACCCCAAGAACAATCAATTCTTGATTGTTAATCAATACACCATCATCGAAAATAATCAGAACAAACGGCCTGATATTTTACTATTTATAAACGGTCTTCCTTTGGTGGTCATTGAACTAAAAAATGCCACCGATGAAAATGCCAATATGCTGAGTGCATACAAACAAATTCAAACCTACAAAGCCATTATTCCAAGTTTGTTTACATACAACGCTATCTGCATTATTTCAGACGGATTAGAATGCAAAGCAGGAAGTGTTTCTGCCGATATGAGCCGTTACATGACCTGGAAGAGCGCTGATGGTGTAAAAGATGCTTCTCGCTTTAAACCACAACTGGAAACTTTATTGAAAGGAATGTTGCAACCTGTAACCCTCTTAGATCTGGTTCGCAATTTTATTGTATTTGAGAAAACAAAAAAAGAAGATGCGAAAACAGGTCTGATACAGATATTTACTGAAAAGAAATTAGCGGCCTATCATCAATACTATGCAGTAAATAAAGCCATTGAAAGTACTCTGATTGCATCAGGCTTTCCATCTGCCTTGTCTCCCTCTCCTTTGGGAGAGGGTTGGGGTGAGGGTTACGGCAACCGAAGGGCTGGCGTAATCTGGCATACACAAGGTTCAGGAAAAAGTTTAAGCATGGTTTTCTATTCCGGCAAGCTCATAACTGCACCCGACATGCAAAACCCAACGATTGTTGTTATTACCGACCGCAATGATTTAGACGATCAGTTATTTGACACTTTTGCTGCGTCCGTTCAGTTGCTTCGCCAGGAGCCGGTACAAGCCGAAAACCGTGAGCATTTAAAAGAATTGCTGCAAGTAGCCAGCGGTGGCATTGTGTTTACCACCATTCAGAAATTTATGCCCGAAGGTAACAAATCAGTTTACGACCAGCTCTCTGACAGAAAAAATGTGGTAGTGATTGCCGATGAAGCACACAGAACACAATATGGCTTTGAAGCAAAACTGGTAGATGAAAAAGATAAAGAAACGAAAGAGGTAATAGGAAAGCGAATTGCTTATGGCTTTGCCAAATATATGAGAGACGCTTTGCCTAATGCCACCTACATCGGTTTTACAGGAACCCCCATTGAAGGAACAGATATAAACACGCCACAGGTTTTCGGGAATTACATTGACCGCTACGATATTAAAGATGCTGTTACCGATGGAGCAACTGTAAAAATATATTATGAAAGCCGTTTGGCAAAAGTGAATTTAGATGCAGAAGGGAGACGGCTGATTGAGGAGTTTGATGCAGATTTAGAGCAAGATGAAGAAATTACCGAAAAGCAAAAAGCAAAAGCGAAGTGGACAAAACTGGAAGCGATTGTTGGCAACAAAGACAGAAATGTAAATCTGGCAAATGACATTGTTACTCATTTTGA
>CAIOJS010000194.1 GCA_903858655.1 uncultured bacterium
CTTTTGAAGTCGAATTAGAATTGAATATATTTAGTATTTTTGCAGACAGTTTTAAAGAAAGAAAATGAGTTTAATAGAAACAGGTATAGAAAAAGGATATATACGATTTGATGAAGATAAAAACTTCATTACGTATATACATCAAAATAAAAAACGTAATTATAATAACCCTGAAGAAAAGGTTCAAGCAGAAACTTTTTTGACTCTTGTATTAAATTATGGATATCCTGTTAATAGAATTAAACAATATGTGTCTGTGCAAGTAGGTTCTGAAACAAAGGAAGCTGATATTATAGTTTATGAAGATGATGATTGTGAACAGACCTATATTTTAGTTGAATGTAAAAAAGAAGAAATAACGGATCAACAGTTTAATATAGCAGTGAATCAAGCATACAGTTATTGTGTTGCCGAAGGGGGAAAATATGTTTGGACTACTTCGAAAATAATAAATGAGTATTACGAAGTTCCGAAAGAGAAACCAAAGAGCAGAATTACTATACCCGATATACCTCAGTTTGGCATTGATAGATTAGCTCCTTATAAATATGTAAAAGGCGGTTTGTTGCAATCAGAGGGATTTGAGGCTGACACAGCAACAAAGGCAAATTATAAAGGATGGGATGAGCCTGAGGAAGCCATAGCAAAACAAAAGTTCTTTGAATTGGAAGTGGTTAGTGAAAGTGAATTAACTAAGATATTTATTCAAGCTCATCAGGCACTTTGGGGCGGAGGTCAACGAAATCCAAGCGATGCATTTGATGAATTGGATAAACTTATTTTTTGTAAAGTATGGGATGAAAAACATCCCAGAAAGAAAGGTGAGCCTTATGATTTTCAACTTTTCCGTGATGAAGAACCTGCGGATTTATTGAGACGCATAAATGGATTATATGAACAAGGCAGAAAAAAAGAACCGGAAGTTTTTAAGGATGATATTACATTGACTCCACATGAAACCTCCACTATTGTAAAATATTTTCAACGCATAAATCTGAATAAAACTGACCTTGACAGTAAGGGAAAAGCTTTTGAGACTTTTATGGGTAGTTTCTTTCGGGGAGATTTTGGACAGTATTTTACTCCACGCCCAATAGTGAAGTTTATTGTTGATAGTTTACCTATAAACAATCAGAGCAGGGTGTTGGATACAAGTTGCGGTAGTGGTGGTTTTTTGTTACATGCGTTGGACAAAGTGAGAGAGCAAGCAAATGAGTTTTATGATATAGAGAAGGAAGAAAAGAATCATTTCAGACATTGGCATGATTTTGCCGAAAAGAATTTGTTTGGTATTGAAATAAATAACCAAATAGCCAGAACGGCAAAAATGAATATGATTATACACGATGATGGTCATACAAATGTGATAGCCTTGGATGGTCTTTTGGATGATAAGGATATACAAGTGAAATCGAGGAATAAAGAATTTGTGTATGGTACTTTTGATTTTATCATAACAAATCCGCCTTTTGGCAGCAGCATAAAGCAAAATGAAAAAGCCTATTTGCATCAATATAATTTAGCACTAAAAGAATTGGATTGGTTACATACGGCTGCGAATGGTAAAACGGTTATGAGAGACAGTCAAAGCACGGAAGTGTTGTTTTTGGAACAGTGTCATAAGTTTCTGACTGAGTTGGGCTATTTGGCAATTGTTATACCCGATGGCGTTTTGACCAATAGCAGTATGCAATATGTGAGGGATAATTTGGAGGAAATGTATAGGATAGTGGCAGTGGTTTCTATGCCTCAAACGGCTTTTAGCGCGACAGGCGCGGGGGTGAAAAGTTCAGTATTGTTTTTGAGAAAGCATGAAAGCAAACAAACTGAAAAAATATCGAATCAAAAAAGCGTACTTAAAGAAAAAATTAAAAGGGAAGCAGGCTTTATTTTAATTGTTGAAAAATGGGAGAAAGAAAAAACAGACGCTATAAAACAATTGGAAAAAGAAGCAAAAGGGAACAAGCCTGATGCAACTAAGAAAGAAATTGCGGCTTTGATGCAAGATGAAAAAAGCAAGCTGCAACAGGTATTTACAGATAAAGTGAATTTGTTGAAAGAAGAATTGACCGAAAAATACTTTGTGGCAAAACAAGCGACTTTGGATGATTACCCGATTTTTATGGCAATTGCTGAGGACATTGGCTATGATGCCACAGGCAGAAACACCAATAATAATGAATTGATTGAAATAGGGAAAGAGCTTGCGAAGTTTATTACTCATATTAATAAAACTGAAAAGTAATGAGTGGTTATACTTTATCGTCAACTCTTGACCCAAATCGTGTTTTTATTTTGCATAGAAGTGATTTAGAAAAACGTTTTGATCCTTTTTATTATATACCAGAATTAGTTGAATTTGAAAACAAGGTTCTTTCAAAAATACCTCTACCTCTAAGATATTCTGTAATTAGTATAGCCAGCGGGGCAACGCCCAAGACCACCGAAAGCGAATTGTATTACACTGATAAAGAAAATGGAGTGCCTTTTTTACGTGTACAAAATCTTTCAGCAACTGGGATATTGGAATTTGATGATTGTAAATATATCAACTACGAAACTCACAATGGACCTTTAAAAAGAAGCCAAGTTTTTGAAAATGATTTGTTGGTAAAGATTACTGGGGTTGGGCGGATGGCAGTTGCATCCGTTGCACCAAAAGATTTTGAGGGTAATATTAATCAGCATGTATGTGTAATTAAGACTAAAAGCCGGGAGGTAAGTGAAATTATTGCAGCCTTTTTAAATTCTGATATTGGAGAAAAACTTGCAAGCCGTCGTAGTACTGGAGGTACAAGACCTGCTTTGGATTATCCTGCTTTACTTTCGATACCTATAATACATAATAAAAGGGTTTTAGAAATTACACAAAAAGTTGTTGAACAAAAAAAACAAAATGAAGATGAATCCGAAAGATTATTAGCAAGCATTGATGATTATTTGTTGAGAGAGTTGGGTATTGAACCTGTAAAAATACCGGAGAATAATTTGGGGAATAGGATGTTTACAACAACTATAAAAGAGATTTCAGGGTGTCGTTTTGATCCAAAATTATACTTAACGCAAAGTAAATCATTAATTAAATCACTTTATCAGACTAAATTTAAATATCAGCCACTTAATTCATTATTAATACATAATTGTGCTGGTGATTGGGGGTATGATGATATTGAAAATTACAATGAAAATGAATATGTAAGATGTCTAGTTATTAGAGCAACAGAATTTGATAATAAATTTAACTTGAATATTGATGGTAGCAGAGCAAAGTTTCGGTTAATTAAAAAACCTAAATATCAATTATTAGACATTCAAACAAACGATCTCTTGATTGAAAAATCTGGTGGTAGCGAAAATCAACCTGTTGGTAGGATTTCAATTTTAACGAAGGAGCTAACTAATAATAATTCCCTCGGATTTAGTAACTTTGTACATAAAATAAGAATTAATGAAAATAAAGTAATTGCTGAATTTGTCTTTAACTATTTGAAGACAATTCACAATATTAAAATTACTGACGTAATGCAAAGTCAAACAAATGGAATAAGAAATTTAATCTTAAATGAATATTTTAACCTACCTATTCCGATTCCTCCTCTTGAAAAGCAAAAAGAAATATCTGAACATATAACAGAGATAAGGAGGCAGGCACAGGAGTTGAAGGATAGGACGAAGGAGGCTTTGGATAGGGCGAATGAGGAAATAGAGGGGATATTATTGGGAGGAAATAATTAATTGCATTGGGAAATTGAGATAAAAAGAACGAACAGCAGCAAAACGACAAGTGCATGAACAAACCAAGACCATTTAGCAAACTAAAAAAGACCATTGAGAGTTTGTTTGACGACAAGCTTAAGATGGAGTTTTGTTGCAATTCATATCCAATTATTGGACAGTGGGGACATAGAAATTCTGTTCCGCGCTATTATGTGAAACTTGGCAAGGAAATTATTTGGGACTTCCCCAAGGATTTTGACTTGAAAGAACTGTCATTCTATCATTGGGCAGACAACAATCATATTAACGAACTTGTTCGCGACTATATTGATGCACCCATAGATAAACTACTCAACAAAGAATTCGCGTTAGACAAAAACAGTTTTACAAAGCAGCAATTAAATTCAAATCACCAAATCACTTTTGAAATAGATTATAAGTTGACAGAACTATTGAAAGCAGCCGACCGACGACTTGGAGAAGAAAAACTATTGACATGGGCTAAAACGCTAGCAAATCCAAAGGTGGATAAGATTATAGCACTTAGATTTACTCATCAGAAATGAAAAAACAGCGGAGGGATTTAAAATGGAAAAAGAAAAGGAGAAAGACTACGGGAAAGGATTATTAGTTGGACAAACTAAAAAACAAGAACGCGTATTGACAATTGACCGATGTGGTGATTGTAAATTTTGTATTTTTGATGATTTCAAAATAACCGAAAGATGGGGGAGACATTGGTGTGTATTACTTGACGTTCATGTGAAGAATGAAGATATAATTCTTAAAAAATGTCCGTTACCTTTAAAATGACAAAATTAATAAAGAAAGTGAATCACCATTCAAGCAAATAAATCATCAAAAATTCAAATTAAAAATATCTTCGGAGTCAAGCTCTATTATTTTACCTTTTAACAGCCCTGACAAACCTCTTTTTTTCCTGATAACAGTTTGAGATTTGCTCGTAATTTTTGTAGATTTTTTTGGGCTAATTGCATCTTCCTTGACTTCCATAACAAGATTAAAAGCGTCCATTAGATTAGCTATAAGTTCTTTAAGAGATTTCCCTTGAGAGATTACCTCAGGATGTTCAAGGAGTTGACCGACGTACCAACCATCATCCGTTTTTTCAGAGGTGAAAGAAAAACCATTGACAACATACTGTTTTTTTGAAACACTTTTATCAGACTTGACTTTTGAAGCAGCAGCAGTATCTTTAGAAGTTTTTTTGTGGGTTGTTGTAGCCATTAAATTAATTTTGCACAAAAATACAAAAAAATAGCTTGTTACAGCTATAATTTCAGAAAAAATACTTTTAGAGATTGGATTATTATAGGTAGTGACAGGCTCGAAGCGACACTATTTGGTATTTTTTTGAATAAAAAAGGAAGGTCATGGATTGTCATTTGATAAAATTGTTGTATCTTTGCATTGGACAATTCTATATAGGGAAGGCTGCGAGCCCCCTAATTTGTCCGTGTTGTGTTGGAAACGGATTTAATTAAGACGTCAAGGCGGGTGGCGAAAGCAATATGCGCACTAACAGGCAAAAAAAGCGTCAGGGGAAACTCTGACGTTTTTTTTATAGACTTACCCCTTTCTATGCATCATGTTTTTTTATGTTATATCGATATTTGATAAAATTATTGTATCTTTGCATCAGAGAATATTCTTAGCGGTGTTGGAGACGATTTCTAGACGTATGCGGATGGCGAAAGCAATAACGTATCAACAGGCGAAAAAGCGTCAGGGGAAACTCTGACGTTTTTTTTTATAGGCTTACTACAAATTAAAGAATGCGAAGTTGCAAAGTTCGGATAACAGAGCAGGGCTTCACCCTGCGTTAGTGTATTGCACCCTTTCAGGGCTAAGGAGTTCGTAGATATGACATGATTCGCAGGGCTTCACCCTGTGTTAGTGTATTGCGCCCTTTCAGGGCTGGAGAGTTCGTAGATGTGACATGATTCGCAGGGCTTCACCCTGCGTTAGTGTATGATGCCCTTTCAGGGCTGGAGGGTTTATAGATGTGAAATGAACTGTAGGTTGTAGTTGGAAACTACACATTAAAGAATGCGAAGTTGCAAAATTCGCATAACGAAGGATATAAGGAAATGATGATTAAGAGTCCAGGGGATAGCCCTTTGGCACGCGCGCCAAGGATGGAAGATATGAGCCCACAGCGGCGCTTATTCGCGCCGCGAGGACTAATAGCCCCGACTGCATCGGGATAGACTCCCAGCCTGACCCGACGAAGGAGGGGGGCGCCCAAAAGAGGAGAAAGGTAAATGGTAAAAGGAACAATATCCAAATACCAAATTCCAAGGTTTGAGACAAATCATGCCGGTTTGGCATCCTTGGAATTTGGAGCTCGGAATTTGGTATTTGGTTCTTTTTCTTCGCCTACCTCATCAACGTTATAGTACCATTATAAGACTTGCCGCTCTTCATCAACAAAACATAGAAATAAACACCGTCTGAATGTGAGCCGCCGTCCCATTCGTTTTTATAGTCGTCGTTTTTATAGATGAGCTTGCCCCAACGGTTGTAGATAAACAACTGCGAGTTGCGGAAGGACTCTAAGCCTTTAATCTTAAACACATCGTTTATGCCATCGCCATTGGGCGTGATGATGTTGGGTATGGTTATGAGGCAACCTTGCACTAAAACTGAATCAACAGCGACGGGGCATGAGCTATGTGATAGCGATAAACTTATAGGAAATGTGCCGGGGTTGTTCCATATAATGGTGTAAGGACCTGCTCCCGAGCCGGAGAGGACTGTGGCATCCGAAAAGTTCCAATTGTAGGTGGCGCTTGATGGGGCACTTCCGGTGTAGGTAATGGTGTATTCGGCACCAACGCAAGCTGGCGTTTCAACAGTAAAAGTAGGCGGAGGACTTACCACTACGGTTTTTACTACTGTGTCGGTACAATCACCGTTGCTCACTATCAGTTGCACATTATAATTGCCTGAATTGGCATATAAATGCGAGGGACTTGGCAAAGAGGATGTGGGGCTGCCATCACCGAAATTCCACAACCACGTAAGCGGGTTGCCTTGCGTACTATCCTTGAATACGGATGCTGTACCCAAACATACCGTATCAGCATGGAAGTAAGGAATTGGTTTTTGTTTTACATAGATATAATTAGAATCTTTTGTGTGACAACTATAACGTGAGATGTCGAGCACCACAGAGTGCAAACCCGGATTGTTCCACGAAACATTATGCGGTCCGGGAAGATTGCCCCCCGGATTGGCATTTCCCCCATCGAAATCCCAAGCATAAACAAGCGGTGAAGCGGAAGTACCTGTGTAGTTTATCACCACCTTATCACCCGTGCATATAGTGTCGGGCATGATACTGAAGTTGGCGTCGGGATGCGCCGTAACAATAATATTTCGATGCCCTATGGCTTGCCCGCATTGATTCAACACGAGCAAATCAATAGTATAAACGCCCTCCGTGTCGAAGAGCACGTAAAGCTCGTTGTTGGCGGTATCAATAATCTGCCCTCCCGAAACAGTCCAAGAATAATAATAATTGGGATGGAAGGTGACATGATAATAAAGCGTATCGCCAAGACACACCTGCGAAAGTCCGATGATAGCGACTGAAGGAGGTGCTAAGACTTGTAAGGAAACAGAGTTGGGAACAATTGGTCCTGCACAACCATAATTAGTTTCCTGAACCGTTAAGTTATAATTCCCTGCGCCGTTGAACAAAATACCAATAGCAGCATCAGATGAGAAGAGCGAACCATTCAAATACCATTGATAGGTTGAATTCATAGGAGGTCCGGAATTGTAAGGTATGGGATAAAAGTAAATAGCATCGCCCACACAGAGAACTGAATCAGGTGGATCTTGCCATATCCAGAGGTCATCTGCTGGAGCACCTATCAACAGTCGTATCAATGAGCCGTTGACATCCCAAGGATGATTGGAATTGGTGGCAACAATGCGCAAATAATATAAACCGGGTTGAAGTCCCAAAGTGCCTAAAAGCGTAGCATTCGGAATATGTATGTGTAAGGTAGTATCATTGTCAGCCGTGATACTTCCCAATCCACCCAAAGGCGGAATGACAGCAAAGTTTTGAGAGCTGTGTACTTCCAACATAAACTGATTATTCAAGGGGTTGTAGATAGCTACATTGCCAATGGAATCATAAAAATGAATGTTGGCATAAACAGTGGTATCATATCCTTGCGTAGATGTCAAACAGGCATGAATGTCGAGGGTATGATTGGTTTGAATATCGCAATGCTTAATGCAGAATGGTCCCCAAGAAGTTCCCACTGCAGCAGGATTGGTAGAAATCACACGAACATAATAATTACAACCATCCGGTATGGGCTGATTGTTTTCGTTCACCAAACCCGAAACAGAACCCGGAGAAGAACCTAAAGCAGGATCGTAAGTGGTGCTGTTTGTGTTCGAACCCAGCACGTTTAGATTGCCGGAAAACAAACCATTGGAATCCGACAATTGAGCAATATATTTGTTGGTGGCTAAGAAAACCCCAGTGGAATAAAACGGCACATCAATGACACTTCCCACACATAATGAATCTGTGCTCATGGTAACCACGGGCTGCAAAGTAGTCACGGTGTTGGGACATTGCTGCACAGTGAAGCATACACTCAAATTACTATAAAAATCCAAAGAATAATCGGTGAAATAATAATGTATTCGAATCTTATAACAATTTCCGGGCGGCGTATTGCTTGGAATGGTTGACCACGGAATTACACCGTTAATCGTTGAATTGCTAAACATATATATATCTAAAACCGTTGGCGAGGTGAACGAACCCGAGGCATTCGACAATTGTACTTCAAAGAAACCACTTCCGCAGATAGGAACCGTAAGGTGATAATAAATCGTTGGGTTGAAGTTCTGGCAAATAGGATTGGGCACAACAGAATCAATGATAACATTGAAATTGGTGACGAAATTATCGAAGAAACCTGTTACAAAGATATCATCAATACCAAAAGACATAACGCCCGGAGGAGAGCCTGCATCATTCACCCAACGGATGCCAAAGCGCAAACTATTGACATTGTTGAAAGCAGGATTCTGTATAATTGTATATTGCCAAATGTTTTGATTGCTATATTGTGTGCCTGTGGAAGTCCAAGCACCACCATCTACACTATAGTAAATTTCTCCATAAGCCGTAGGAGAGCCTTGACACAAATAGAAAAATGTAAGCTTCACATCCGACATACCTCTTGTACACATTCCATCTGTAAGACGAACAAAGCGGTCAGAAGGGGCAGTTGGGTCGTAATTACAACTTGTGATGCCACTGGGTTGGTTGTATATGTGAAGATATTTGCTAGTGGGAGCAAAAGATATGGTGCCACCCACGGTAACACTCTCGTCTGTTGTATTGGGATACAGCGGGGCTCCATTATAGGAATTATTTATAACCCACATATTTGAACCTGTGCTGGAACCAACATCGGTAGTATTAAGCACAACACTCGGCGCACCATTCTCGAAGTTTTCAGAATACACTAAAATGTTAGTCTGTGCTTGTGCACAAAACCCAATAAGCATAAAAGCATAAAAGAGTAAAGCTATCTTTTTCATTATATGTCTGTTTTAGTTTGTATCAAATTTATCATTTCAATAATGTAACTATGCCATAAGCCACCTTTTCCAACTTATCGCTAAAGGAGTAAACTAAGCGCCACACAAAAAGATCTTGTTCCACCTTTTTACCTTTGTATTTTCCATCCCATCCTTTGTTCTCGCCTTTAAATATTTCCTCCCCCCATCGGTTATAAATATATAAAGTATAATTCAGATTGATGCCATAAGGCTCAAATATATCGTTTCTAAAATTATCATTCGGAATGAAAGCATTGGGAATATAGAAGGTGTTATATTCTAAAATTTGAACATCCATAGCAACCGAATCTATGCAGCCATTAGGGCTCACAGCAATTAACCATATAGTGTAAGTGCCAGCAGTATTATATGAGTGTATTGGGGAAGGTAAGGTAGAGTAATTATCGAAACCGGAATAGGGATCTCCAAAGTTCCATTCCCAAACGGCAGTGTTGGTCGAATTATCAAAAAAATGAATCAAGGGCTCGTCCACAAAGGTTGTTTGAGGATTCGCGGTAAAGTGGGGATAAGGTGGTGCATAAATAGAAGCCGGTTCCGTCGAAGTAGATGAACAACCATAATCCGTTACCGTAAGAGTGACAATATGGGTACCACCTGTAGTCCAAATCACTTCATACGGTCCTTGTCCGGTTCCTGAAGCTACGCTGCCGCCATCAAAATTCCAAACATAATTTGCCCCGGAGGATGCATTACCTGTATAAAGTATTGGAATTTGCTCCCCTGCACACAAAGGTGACACTATAGAGAAAGTTGAACTTGGAATGGGTTTCACTTCTATGATATAGAATGCCGAATCTGTTTCGCAATTGGGCTCTGAAACATAAACCCAAACCGTATCAAAACCAACACCATTCCAAGACACTTGATAGGGTCCTTGACCACTACCTGATGCAATCGTTCCACCATTAAAATCCCAGTTGTAAGTAGCTGTCGGACTCGTAGTGTTTGTTTCCGTTAGGGTAGTTTGATTACCCACACACAAAGGAGAGGTGGCATCAATCACGGGAAGTGGATTGCAACATTTTATATGTATAGTCCACACTATGGAATCCAGAGCGCAAATACTATTTCGTTGATAGTAATATGTTATGGTGAAATTTCCTGCATTATTGTACGTATGCGAAACTGTTTGCCCATGCACAATAGGTGTGCCATCGCCAAAGTTCCAGAAATAATCAGTGATATAAGGCGTATGCGAGGCTGCAAAAGTCAATGGAGTGCCTCTGCAAATTGTATCCAATAAATCATAATAACGAACGGTATCAGTAGGAGAAATCACATTATAGGTTATCTCCAAATTGTTTACAGTGGCTCCTGCAATATATCCATACGTCTCGTAATATCCATAGCCATATACATTCGCAATCAATCCGCTATCTGATTTCAAAACATGATTGCCTTGCGAAATTGTTTTCTGTGCATACGAATAAGCAGGATTGCCCGTCACAGGTAAAAAGGCAGCAGCAATACTTGTTCCATCCAAAGTAACTAAATTGGTGTAAGCCGTTCTAGTAACTATATTGACATAATAAGCCGAAATGATAGAAGTGACGAATGAATTAAACACGA
This sequence comes from uncultured bacterium, assembly GCA_903858655.1. Taxonomy (GTDB): domain Bacteria; phylum Bacteroidota; class Bacteroidia; order Bacteroidales; family CAIWKO01; genus CAIWKO01. Next base: position 10,933 of record CAIOJS010000194.1, read on the forward strand.
TGCGCCTGATAGTTTGCTCCAAAGGGTTAATCATAATCATAAACGGATCGGAATTCACATTACCATCCGTCCCCGCACTTTTGCTAAACTGAGCCACCGAAATGGGATAATTAGAATCAATGAAACTGGCATTTGCCATATTTTGCTCATAATAGCTTCCAGCATTTAATCCTATTGGCGGTCCGCCATTGATGGTAAATATGGTACCATTTTTTTGCCCAACAAATCGAAACACATCACTTGCTCTAGTTTTAAGCGGCACGGTCACATATTGTTTGCCCCACGTGTTGATGGGCATCATTTGCTCACAAATATTATTACAACAACAGGAATCACCCGGAACAAAAGCACACAGATTGCCCGAAAACAGCGCAAATGTTTTACAATTGTCGGTTGCATTCGTATCTATTTCAACCAAAGAACCCGTCAAGCTATATGCTGATGAGGGATATGATTTTATTTGATACACTTCCCCTTGGTTTAAGGTAATCGTAAAAGGTATGTTGGCGCCATGTCCTCCTTGTGTGTTGCATTTCGGCACAACACGAATCACCGTGTTGTTATAGGCTGCCACTATCACGAGTTCGGAGATGGACACTTCGGTCCATGCCATACTGGCAGAGGAGGGCTGATAGGTAGTCACGCGATAACTTTTGCCTAAAGAAATGGTTGGAATATTGATGTTGGCATCCGAGGTATATTGCACATAGTTCAACTGATAGACCGAAACAGGATTGTCGGACACCACATGTATGCCTTTGCCTTCGATAGTATCAGATCTAACACACATCGCGATATTTGTGGGAATGGTTACCTCAAAAGTAGAATTGGGAGGCACAACAAAGTTCTGTGACCAACCACCCATTGGAGCCGAGATAGTTCCTGTGGCTGTTTGGAAATCGGTAGTGATATACACCTTCATCCTATCAGAATGAACGGTATCTTCTCCCAAATAATTCTCCATAAAAGCAAACCAGAAATCAGTTCCTTTGGTGGTGAATCCTTGCCCTTCTGCTTGTCGCAAACACAGCAGGGTAAAGATAAACGTAATAAGTATGGCAACTCTAGTTTTCAAGATTTGGATATATAAATTTTGTTAGAAATCTTTTTAGAACAAATGCATCATGGATTGCTATTTCACAGCCGGGTGAAACGTAATGTCCACTCTTTTCCATTTGGGTTGTTCGGTGGTTCCCACATTAGAATAATATCCCGGATACACATGATAGGGACTTTCGCCTGCCGTGGCAGTATTATATATCAATAAATTTGTTGAAGTACCTATTACGGCAGTTTTATCATTGGTACTTTTCAGTGCCACTCGCATCACAATCTTTCCATTGTTGGATGTAGCGATTTCCTTTTTGGTTTGGGCATCTTTAGCCTGTTGTGAGGTGGTGGTGGTAGCATTTTGAGCCATACCAGCCTGAAAACAAAATACCATGAAAAGCAGCACTGCTGCGGATTTGCAAAAGAAATTGTTGGCGAAATTTTTCATTTTCATATATGTTAAATTAAGGTCTATAAAATTAAGTATTTATAAGTTTAACGATGATGATGTTTCTAAAGCTACAATGAGAGCACAAATATACAACTTTTTTTTGGATTATTGCCAGTATATTAATGATATTTGTTAATATACTTATTTTTCTATAAAACAAAAAACCGTCTTTATATAAACGTTAAAATCTTAGTAATACGAGTAAGAAGGCAAAATAAATTTTGTAACGGGTATTATTTTATACTAAAGTAGTTTTTACTCGCACTTGTTGCGTATTGTGATAAAATCCCGGAGGGATGACACTAGTATAGAGCACAGCATGCAGAGAATACCAAAACCCAGAATGGGTGACATAATAATATCATCCCTTCGGGATTTTACACAGGATTGTCTGAATAATATTCTATAATAATTTCAGTCCTTCGGACTTTGGCGTAACATCAGTTAGTGAGTTACAAACTAATTGTAATTTAGTTCGAGGTTACAAATTAGGAC
>CAIOJS010000195.1 GCA_903858655.1 uncultured bacterium
ATAATTCTGGAAAAGTCAACGTGACGGATGTATCAGCTAGCGGCTGCCGTTTCTCTGCGTCCATGTTACATGGGCTTCAGCTTGACGATCATATTGAGGTTGTCTTCACCCTCGACGACGCCCGCCAAACCATGATTAGGAAAGAGGCCATCGTACAAATGGTTGACGGTCGTTATATTGGTTGTTCTTTTATTGCTTATCCAGGTGCCTATGATTCTGATTTGGGTTTTTACCTTCGCAATCCCTGATCGTTACTGATCGCGCAAACATTTTCATTTTAGCAACCAACAATATAAACGGGAAAGGGATATCCTGAGAAGCCCTACAGACGGAAAAGAATATTTGCCCCGTGGGGTTGTCGTATGCTTGAAATTGCGATGGGTGCGATGCGGCCTCGGAGGGTAAAGTCTTCTGCTTATCAAAATTCCTGATTCATTGAGATGTAACAGATTTTTATTGAAGTCGTTAATTTGGGGAAATGCGGTTATGTAGAAGCTTTCGACCGGTAATGCGCATAAGCGATAGCGGCTCTTTTTTGCCATTTTCGCTTGATTGAAGAACCAACTTCTATCATTTCTTGATGGGTCAGCTTATTGCTTTTGGCACAATTGCAAAGAGAACAAGCCGAGCATAGATGTTCTATGCCATTGTTCTTGTAATCATTATCTTTGTGATCTGGTTCCAACCTCTTTCCTCGTTTGCCGCCATAAAATGGACCCCATACTTCATATAAAGCTTCCTCATTTATACTGCAATATTCACATGATTTTGGAGTTCCCTTTTCTTCTAATAGGCCTCTGGCTTGGTCCCTACTCTCCTTTTTTGAAGCTGCTTTTAACTTTCTTAATGCTGCCTTCTCCTCTTTGATCTGATCTCGCGTCTTTTCCATGCCGTCTCTCCCGGCGTCGCTAATCTGTGATCAGAGCCAGTTCCAGTACCTGCGCTATGCTCTCGATCGGCGCCAATTTGACTGCATCGAGTATATAGGCTGGCAATACCTGTGCATCCTTAAGGTTATCCGCCGGCAGCAATACTTCTTTAACCCCCGCATCAAAAGCAGCTCGGATCTTCTGTCGGCTGCCGCTGACAGGCAGGACTTTGCCCATGATGGTGATCTCTCCGGTCAGGGCCAGGTCATTCCGAACCGGCATCCCCTTCAAGGCTGAGACAATTCCCACGGCTATCGTAACTCCTGCGGAAGAACCTTCCTTGGGAATGCCCATGAATGTGGCGAGGACTGCCACTGGCGTGACTTGTCGGAGAATTCATTATGTTGCAGGTAAACCTTTTAAAATAACTCTACTAATTTAATCCAAAACCTGACTGTGTGTCTTTCTCGGAGTATAAGCGGCATCAATTATACTCATAGCCATCTTTAATAATGACATTTCCCCTTGCTTTATTGGCGGCAAAACAATAAAATTTCTTTGGTCTGAAACACCTATATACTAACAAATTGTTTATAAAAGAGGAAGCGTGTATGATGTTATTGGCATCCTGCCACAACCCTGACTGTGATGACTGATCCAAGGACTGTATGCTTCACTGTTGATGTGGAAGGCGATTGTCCTCCCTACCTAAATTCGTACCGTGGAATCGAGGAGGGACTTGACCAACTCATCAATATCTTATCGGAAACATCCGTAAAGGCCACCTTCTTTATTACTGCGCAGATCGCCATCAAGTATCCGTTGGCTATGGAAAAAATCATCTCCCATGGGCATGAACTGGGCAGCCATGGCCTGACACACCGGGCCTTCGATGCGATGGATGGACTCACTGCCGCACACGAGATCAAAGAATCACGGGAAATTCTCCGTTCATTTGCTCCGGTGCATTCATTTCGCGCCCCTTATCTGAGATTTCCCGATGCCTATCTGGAGCTCCTCGTCGAGGCAGGCTACACAATTGATTCTTCACAGGCTAAATACAAAATGGCATATTATTGCCACAAGAAGCAGGCCAATGCATTGAAGAGAATCCCCGTTTCCATGACCTCCTCTGTTATGCGCCTGCATGACTGGCTGCGTCTGCCTATCCTCTGGTCCCTCTCTTCCCCTGTTGTGCTTTTTGTGCATCCTTGGGAGTTTACGGACCTGACACGGGAGACGTTGCGTCTTGATTGCCGTTTTAGGACAGGTACAGTAGCAGTGGAACGCATAAGATCGGCCATCAGTTTTTTCAAAGCACGCAATGCCCATTTTCTAATGATGCGGGAATTGGGAACGTAAGGGAATACATCATCTTGGGTGAGGAGGACTCTTCCCAGATCAAAGTTGGCTGTTTCGGACAGCTATCTTCGCTTGGATGTAAGAACGAAAGATGATAATGAAAAACTGTTTTCCGCAATGTACGATGTGCGCGACAACAAACATCACCTGATGAGTGATCATGAAAATTTGCTTGTCCTGGTACAATACTGTTCAAAATAAGAAACGGACCTTTGCCGCCATTGGCGGCATCTCTTTTTCCCTGATTCTTATTTTCATGCAATTGGGCTTTCTTGCGACAGCCAGGATGACAGCGTCCCTTTATTACGACTTTTTCGACTATGATCTGATTATTACTTCAGCCAAATACGAGAGTATGGGTTCCCCTGGTGATTTTGATAAAACCCGTCTATATCAGGCCAAGGCCGTTCCGGGCATAGGGGAAACGGCTGTTTTGAATTTTGACAAAAGCCGTTGGCGTGATAAGGAGGATGACGAATTTGGCCCATCCGTCATGCTCCTTGGATTCGACCCCAATCCTGCCTTTATCAGGGATGAGGCTACTAAGGCTAATCTGCATTATGTGACTTTGAAGGATAATATAATTCTGGACGAATGGTCCGTGCCCGATTACGGAAGCAAACAAATCGGGAAGCACGCGACAATCAATCACAGGGATGTCACTATCGCCGCTCTATTCCAGCTAGGTGTCAGCTTTCTTGCCGAAGGCTCCGCCATTGTCAGTCTGGATACCTTTCAAGGGATGGTCCGGTCAGATCCAAGCAGGGTTAATTTAGGATTGATCAAAGTTACTGCCAGCAACAACATAGAGGAAGTGAAGCAGCAGCTGAAATCCGCCCTGCCCATGGATGTGCTGATCTTTAACCGCCAAGACTTCCTCCGGGCCGAGCAGGACTATTTCATCAAAGTCAAACCGGTAGGCATTATGTTTCAGGCCGGTGCGTTCATTGCCTTTGCTGTGGGGGCTGTCATCCTTTTCCAGGTGATGTCCACCGAAATATCAAACCGCCTCCGGGAATACGCGACGTTGAAGGCCATGGGTTTCAGCAAATACTATATATATCGGGTGGGGGCCGAGCAGTCCCTTCTGTTCGCCATGATGAGCTATATCCCGGCACTGCCGATGGGACACCTCATTACCTTCCTGGTCAAAAAGTCCAGCCGTCTGCCCATGCATCTGACGTGGGAGCTGGCCCTGTTCGTTTTTCTTCTGGCCCTGCTCATGTGTTTGATCTCAGGCGTATTAGCCATGGGCAAGGTGCGAAAGGCCG
>CAIOJS010000196.1 GCA_903858655.1 uncultured bacterium
CCCCATATCGAGGCAAGCCTTTTTCAATTTACAAAACCTTAGTAGAAATGGATGATATGCCCCCACCCTGACCTTATTAGCTTATTAAATTCTATTAAAAAACGTTGATTGTAGAAGAAGGTAATAAGGTTGGTTTTTGGGTGGGTTTGGGTTTTCTACTAAGGTTTGGGAAGATAGGGAAGAAGGTTTTTTTTATTTTGAATATTACGGTTTCAGGTTGAGTAGTCATCTGATGACTTGGAGTCATCTGATGACTGTGGCAATATATTTCGCCCCTAAAGGGGCTTGAAGTGTGTGGGGGGCCACCTACCACGACTTGAAAGTCGTGGTTACAATACTTAAACCCCATACGGGGTTTGAGGAGGCGGAAAATTTAGGAGGGCAGAAGATTTTCTGCCCCTACATGGGATGGGAATTATTGGAGGGATAAATGGAATGGTTGATTAAAAGTCCAAGAGATTGCTCGTTGGCACGCGCGCAAGGGATTGGAGAGGAAAGCCCACAGCGCCGTTATTCAGGCGCGAGGACTTGGAACGTAAAGCCCGACCCCCGATTTTCTCGGGGGATGCGCCCAAATTAATGAAAAAATAAAAATGAAAAATAAAAAATTTGACGAAATCGTAAATCGTAAATCAAAAATCTACTTCAATCTCTTCGATCTCAACCGCAACGAATTCAAAATCACCACCACATCCGACATCGCCATAGACGCCGCCGCCACCATAGGGTCCAACAATCCGCAAGCCGCAATCGGTATCGCCAAAACATTATAGAAAAACGCCCAAAAAAGATTCTGTTTGATGATATTCATCGTCGCATGACTGATCTGCCAAGCCTTTCCCAACAAATTGATGTTCCCATTCAACAAAACCACCTGCGCCGACTTGATAGCTATTTGCGTGGCATCGCTCAACGATATGCCGATTGCCGCCTGTGCCAATGCGGGCGCATCATTAATCCCATCGCCCACCATCCCCACATCATGATTGCTGTTCAATGCCGCTATAATCTCCAACTTCTCCGCAGGAAGCTTCTCAAAATACACCTTTTCTATCCCTAATTGCGCCGCAATCGCCTCACACTTCTCCTTTTTGTCACCACTTAGCAACACAATTTCGATACCTTTCGCCTTCAGGAACGTCAATGTCTGCAGGCTCTCGCTCCGCAGCTCATCTTTCAAATCCACCGTAGCCACCAATGCATCATTCTTAATCACATACACCGAATGTACATCATCGTCCGTCAAATGCTTCGCACTGCGAAACGATCCCGCACTATAAACCGCGCCCTCCATATCCTTGCCGCGTATCCCTATCCCTTTTTCCTCCTCCACTTCCTTCATTTCGATGGGCTGTTCCCGCTGAAGCTCGTGAACTATTGACACAGCAATCGGGTGCGTCGAATATTTCTCCAAAGACAACAGTATGGACTTCGCTTCGCCCTCCGTAATGCCGTAAGTTTCTATGCTTTTTATCCCAAATTTGCCCGTGGTGAGCGTCCCCGTCTTGTCGAACACCAAAGTCTTTAGGTCGTTAATCTTTTGTATCGTGCTTGCTCCCTTAATCAGTATCCCTTGCTTCGCCACGCGTCCCACGCCCACGATAACCGCCGTCGGAATCGCCAAACCTAAAGCACAGGGACAGGCAATCACCAACACGGCAATGCTCCGCAGCAGCGAATGTTGAAAATCCACACCTACGGCGAAATAATTCAACACAAAGGTCAGAATAGCTATCCCAATAATCGCAGGAACAAATATCGCGCTAATCTTATCTGCAAGGTTTTGCAGCTTCGGCTTGTCTTGTTGCGCGTTCTTCACCAGCTCGATGATTTGTCCCAACACCGATTGGTTGCCAATTGCCGTCGCTTTCATCTTAATCGTTCCCACGGTGAGGATAGTTCCTCCAATCACCGCCTGCCCCATATCCTTTTCCACCTCCAAACTCTCCCCGGTAATCGCCGATTCGTCCACATTGCCTTCCCCCCAAACAATCAGCCCATCCGCCGGTATCTTATCCCCCGAATTCACCAACAGCATATCATTCTTGCGTATCCGAATGGCTTCCACTTCCGTGATTTGTTCTATACCATTATTATATGTAATCAATTTTGCCGTCGTTTTTTGCATCTTCACCAACTCGTCAATCGCCGACGTGGTCTTTTTCACCGCCTTATGCTCCAATAGATTTCCCAATAATATCAAGGAAATTATACTTGCCGAGGTTTCATAAAACTGATAATTGTGTCCCAAATGCAACAAGGTGCCGGTCAGACTATAGAAGAAGGCTGCCGTGGTCCCCAAAGCAATTAACACATCCATATTCGGCACTCCCGACTTAATTGAGAAGAAAGCACTCCTCCCGAAATGCCAAATCCCCAAGCCATACACAGGTAAACACAATGCCAATTGAAAATACGGATTATGCAGTATGCCGATGGGGATAAACATCGCCGTGAGCAGCGGAATCGTAAACAAAATCGAGAAATAGAACTTCAATTCAATCCCACTCAGTCCTTTTTTAACCACGGTTTCTTCTGCTTCCGAGAGATTTGCCACCACTTTATACCCCATCGTATTTATTTTAGTGATAGCTGATTTCATTTGTTCGTCCGTTGCATTCGCGAACCGCACCTCTGCCGTCGCGAAGTTCACATCCACCTGCTCTAAACCCGTTTTGTCCAATTGTTTTTTGATACCCAAAGCGCAATTCGTGCAATCCATCCCCTCAACAATCAGAACTATATCTTTTGTTTGTATCATTTTTTTTATTTTTTACAAAGATAAGAAAAACCCATGCAACAAGCGGAGTTCTGCATCGTAATTTAAAGTTTTTTGTGATTCATGTGCTATATGTTCCGAAAAATTTATAAGTTTGCTGAAACATATTTTATGGTATCTAAAAAATTTATAAAGGTAGGCACCTACCCCGACAACGCGAATTGGCAAACCGCTATAAAAAGGGGCGGAAAGTTATATAAAAAAGTGGATGACATCCGCAGCGAATTCAACAGAGATTACAATCGCATCTTGCATTGCAAGGCATACCGCCGATTGAAGCATAAGACTCAGGTCTTTTATGCCACGCAAAACGACCATGTGTGCACCCGCATCGAGCATGTCAACCATGTTGCGGCGGTAAGCTACTCTATTGCCAACTTTTTAGGCTTAAACACCGAACTCACAGCGGCGATTGCCATAGGTCACGACCTTGGTCACGCCCCTTTTGGTCATGTTGGCGAATACATTTTGCGCGATATCATAAAAGCCGATGTTGGCGAAACATTTTGGCACGAACGCAACAGCTTATTCTTTGTTGATAAGTTAGAAACCTTGCCGAATTTGCATAACAAAGAGAATAATTTGAACCTTACGTATGCTGTCCGCGATGGCATTATCTCTCATTGCGGAGAAGTGAATGAAAATGCCTTATTCCCCCGCAAGGAAGTGGTGGATTTGGAGTTGATTCAACGTCCAAATCAATATGCCCCTTTCACATGGGAGGGTTGCGTGGTGAAAATAGCTGATAAGATCTCTTATTTGGGTCGCGATATCGAAGATGCTTTAACGTTGAAGATATTGGATAAGCAACAGATTAAAGAATTGTCGGAGATAGTCAGCCGTATCAAAAAGGTAAAGGTATGGCAAATCAATAATACCATTTTGATGAATGATTTCGTCATCAATTTATGCAAGATGAGTTCCCCCGAAAAAGGGATTTTGTTTTCGGAGAAATATTTAGAACTCATCAACGAAGTGAAGAAGTTTAATTATAAACATATTTATTTGCATAAACGCTTGGAGTATTTCGGCGATTTAGCGAAGCTTGTAATTACCTCTTTATATAAAGCATTAATGGAATTGTATGATGAAAAGGCACAACTAATAAAGAACTTGGACGACAGCGAAAAGATTTATCCTGACTTGATTGGCGCTTTCAAGTATTGGTTGATGAAATATTCAGATATTGATTTAAAAGTCCGAAAGAATACCAAATTCGACAATGAAATCGTTTATAACATTGATGAAATAAGTCATTATAGACATGCAGTGTTGCATTATATTTCATCCATGACCGATCAATATGCCATGAAATTGTTTGGCGAGTTGACTCGATTTTAATGTTTTTAAAAATATATCTTTAAGGATGATGTTTATTTGATATTTTTGCACAATTAATAAAAAGAATATGACTCGAAAAAAAACTAAGATGGCTGATATTGTTGAGAAATTTAAAACGAAATCAGTATTAAAACAGACGATATTTCAAAACACGAACAAAGTGTTTAGCGATTTGAAGCAAGTGGCAAAAGAATTTGCAGAGGAAACTCTGAAGGAAATAAAGAAGAACAAAATTCCTCAAATTAAAATTGAGTTCTTAGATAAAGGTCAATATGAGGCGCAGTTGAACTTTGCAGGTGACAGCTTGGTGTTCATCATGCACACCAATGTGTTTGAATTTCCCCGCGAACATTCCATTTTGAGGAGTTCGTATATCAAAGAAGACGAAACACGTTCCTACTGTGGAGTGATTTATGTGTATAATTTCTTAGCCGATTCCTTGAGATATAATCGTGAGAATGATGTCGGTTACTTGGTTGCACGTATATTTGTGAATAAGGAGTTTCATTTTGTGGTTGAAGGCAAACGACAGATGGAGTTCTTGAATAACACATTTATGAATGAAGCTATTGATAATCCTACTTTGCGACAGATTTTGGAGACGGCTGTTATGTATTGTCTTGACTTTGATTTGTTGTTGCAGCCTTATGATATGATAAAAGAAATTTCTGTGTTGCAGATTTTGGAGTATTCATCCAGCATGAAAATCAAGACAGGCAAACGATTAGGCTTTAGATTTCAGGCAGACCCAGAAGAGAAATTATAGATTCTGAAGAAAAAAATCTTAGAAATTATTTGGTGGCATTGAAAAAATGAGTATCTTTGCACCCTCAAAAATGAGGAAAAATCGTACGGTCCGTTCGTCTAGTCGGTTAGGACGCCAGGTTTTCATCCTGGAAATCAGGGGTTCGAGTCCCCTACGGACTGCAAAATAAATTAAAAAAAATGGCAAATCACAAATCATCTGAGAAAAGAATCAGACAAACAGAAACAAAAAGAACACATAATCGCTATTATGCCATCACTATGCGTAATGCATTGAAAGAGTTTAGAAGTTTGAAAGAAAAAACAGCGGCGAGCGAAAAACTCTCCAAATTGGTTTCGATGATTGATAAACTTGAAACAAAAGAAATTATTCATAAAAATAAAGCTGCTAACTTGAAATCAGGTGCAGTGAAGTTTTATAATAC
>CAIOJS010000197.1 GCA_903858655.1 uncultured bacterium
CCAGGCGTGCGCCTTCGACCACTCGGCCATCTCTCCGGAGGGTGCAAAGATATGACTTTTTTTAAATGTAACAGAGAAACTTTTTATTTCTTTTCTTTGAAATGAATATTTCTGCTCAAAGTTATAACTTATATTTGTTGTTTCGGGCATTGGAATTAATTGATTTGGTTTGTTTATGCAAAGATACTTCCATCTGTTTACGAAAATTATATCAAAAAAGTTAACGGTAGTAATTAAAAAGATTAAGGTAGTATTTTCCAAGTTAACGGTTTTCTTGTTGATAAAAAAAGTATTTCTAGTTTTAAAATAAGTATTATCTTTACCAAATCTAAATAAGAAAATATGAATGTAAATAAAGAACAAATAATCAATGCATTAAAAAACGTAATTGATCCAGATTTGCACAAAGATCTGGTAAGTTTGGGCATGATTGAAGATATTTCCATCGAAAATAATGATGTAAGTTTCAAATTGGTGTTAACAACTCCTGCTTGTCCCCTGCGCGAAAAACTTAAAAATGATTGCATCTTGGCAATAAAAACCTTTGTGGATGCATCATTAAATGTGCATGTTGAACTAGGGTCAAAAGTGAGAAGTAGTCCCCAAGTTGCTGATAAAACAGCTGTCTTGCCAAATGTAAAGAATATTATATTGGTTGCATCCGGAAAAGGAGGTGTTGGGAAATCAACTGTTGCTGTGAATTTGGCTATTTCATTGGGAAAGACCGGCGCAAAAGTGGGATTGATAGATGCCGACATCTATGGACCTTCAATCCCGATGATGTTCAATCTAATGGATGCAAAACCAAAAGTAATTGATAAAAACGGAGTGAATAGAATTATTCCGTTTGAGAAGTTCGGGATTAAGCTTATCTCAATAGGGTTCTTTGTTGATCCCGATAAAGCCTTAATTTGGCGCGGACCTATGGCTTCTACTGCTTTGAAGCAATTGTTTACGGATGTAGAATGGGGCGAACTCGATTATTTAATCATTGATACACCTCCTGGAACGGGCGATATCCATTTAACTTTAGTACAGACTTTAGCAGTTGCAGGAGTTGCCATTGTTACTACGCCACAAGACGTTGCTTTGGCGGATGCACGTAAAGCAATAAACATGTATAGGGCGGATGGAATCAAAGTTCCTGTGTTGGGATTGATAGAAAACATGTCCTTTTTCATTCCAGCCGAGTTGCCGGATAATAAATACTATATTTTTGGCAAAGATGGCGGCAGCAAACTTGCATCGGAAATGAATACGCCTTTGTTGGGACAAATTCCGATTGTGCAAAGTATTTGCGAGTCGGGGGATGCAGGCGAACCGATATCCGTTTCCGATAATAATATTGTTGAAAAATCGTTTGCTTCTCTTGCAGAAAAGCTTACACAACAACTCTCTATTTGGAATGCTTTTTTTGAAGCGACCGATGTGGAACAACATGAAGAAACATGTAATTGTAAAGAATAATAATTTATATATAATCTAAATTTAAAGAAAATGACAACTAAAGATGAAATGATTACCAAGGTTAATGGTGTAATTGACCAAGTAAGACCGTATTTAGAAGCTGATGGCGGAAGTATCAGTTTTGTGGAATTGACTGAAGATAACATCGTGAAGGTAGAATTGCACGGTGCGTGTCGTAGCTGCCCGATGAGTTTGATGACGCTGAAAAATGGTGTGGAAGCTGCTATGATAAAAGCAATTCCTGATATCAAAGCTGTGGAAGCTATCAATATGTAATTGAAAGGAACAAGGGGAAAGGTAAAAGGTACAAGGTAAAAGGAACAAGGAAAAACAAACTTTAAGTATTTAGAGTTCTCCTCTTGGTATTTTAAGCTTGGAGCTTGGTATTTGGAGCTTGGTATTTGGTATTTGATGCTAATGTCAGCAAATAGAAACGTTACAAAGGTTGGGATTATTGGCTCCGGGAAACTGGGGGCGGATATCTTTTACTATTTATTGCCCTTCAATTTCCAATTAGTTTGGAAATGTATTGATGATGAGGAAGCAGAAAAGTGCAAGGTTGCATTTCAAAAGAAACTTAATCGTCAGATGAAATGCGGAGTGATTGATGAAACTACTTATAACGCGATTCAACAATTAGTTTATATCAACGCTTCAAATGATAGTTTAGCAGGTTGCAATTTAATCATCGAAGCTATCTGGGAAGACGAACTTCTGAAAAAAGAATTGTTTGCAGCCATTCTTCCTTTTGTTGAAGATGAATGCATCATCGCCAGTAATACGTCTTCCATCAATCCTTCGAAGTTGATTGTCTCCGACAAAATCAAATCCAAGTTTGTCGGGTTGCATTTCTTTTATCCAACTGCATTAAAGAACATCGTGGAAATCATTCGTACGGACGATACTTCAAAAGAAACAATGGACACGGTGTTGGATTTCTGCAAAACAATTCAAAAAGAAGTGTTGGTGCTCGACGAAGCCAATTCTTTTATCTTGAATAAACTTTTTTTGGAGGTACAAAATGAAGCTTGCGATATGGTTAGCGAGGAAATATTATCTTATAGACATATAGATGAATTGGTTGATAAAAATCTATTCCCCGGAGGAGTGTTCAGTTTCTTCGACCATGTGGGCAATGATATTATGTTGGCATCCGTTCGGAATTATGCCATGCAGAGTTCGGAGCCTGATAAATATGAAAGCATGATAGCGCTGTTGGAAGATATGTGTGCTAAAAATCTGCTAGGCATCAAAACAAAAACAGGCTTTTATGACTATAATGACCATGACGCTAAAGAAAACTTTAGGTTTGAAACGGAGCCGGCGAATTTAATACTGGAAGGTATGTTGACCTGTTTAAAATTAGCATATATTTTTAAGGCAATGGAAATTGTTGATGAGGGAGTTTGCTCGAAAGAAATGCTTGAATATGCGGCTAAAGAATATACGGGTGCGGATAAAGGTCCGTTTGAGATTGCCGCCGAAATGAATATTTTATACTAATAGATTATGGAACGTGTTGTTGTTACCGGAATGAGTTTGATTACGTCCTTGGGCTTGAACCTTGAGGAAAATTGGGCGAATTTGGTTGCCGGGAAAAGTGGTGTGAGCAAGATAACGTTGTTTGATGCTTCGGAATGTGAAACGCGGATTGCTGCCGAAATCCCCGCAAGCTTCGATGCAATGTGGGGCGCCTATATCAAAAAGCGCAGTGCCGACCAAATGACGCGCATTACCAAAGCCTGTTTTGTGTGTGCCAAAGAAGCAGTGAATCAGAGCGGAATCAACTTTGAGGAACAGGATAAAAGCCGTTGCGCAGTGATTTTAGGTGTGGTGACAACGGCTAACACATCGAGCGAGAAGAATCCCCAACTGCAGACACGCATACTGAAAAGCATGAATAACGCCATGTCGGCGTGGATTTCTTTGGAGTATAAGTTGGAAGGTCCGAATTTTACGGTGGCATCGGCTTGCGCTTCATCGGCGTATGCCATAGGTTTGGGATATGATATGATACGTTCGGGAGCGGCAGATGTGGTGATAGTGGGCGGCGCAGATTCAATCGTGAATAAGGAAGAAATTGAGGGATTTAATCATCTCTATGCCTTATCAACCGAAAACGATGTGCCCGAAAAAGCCAGCAAACCTTTCTCCAGGAATCGTGATGGCTTTGTGATAGGCGAAGGAGCAGGCGTGCTGATTTTGGAGTCGGAGGCATCCGCGAAAGCGAGAAATGCAACGATTTTGGCAGAGATTGCAGGCTATGCCATCACGAGCGAAGCCTACAACATTATGGCTCCCATGAAAGACGGCGAGGGTATTGCCCAAACCATTGCGAAAGCGTTGAAAAACTCCCGGACCGACATCGCGCAGGTGGATTATATCAACGCACACGGCACTTCCACGATGTTGAACGATAAGTATGAGACGATGGCAATAAAAAAAGTGTTCGGCGAACGAGCTTACGCTATCCCGATTTCTTCGTCCAAATCAATGATTGGTCACACCATAGGCGCGGCAGGAGCCATAGAACTTATCATTACGATTCAATCTATAAATAAAGGTATCGTTACGCCAACCATAAATCTTGATGAACCCGACCCCGAATTGGATTTGGATTATGTGGCGAATGTAGCACGAAACCATACGATTAATTGTGCCCTTTCAAATTCTTTTGCTTTCGGTGGACACAATGCTGTGTTGGTTGTCAAAAAATATTTGTAATTTTGCAGAAAAAAATCTGATGGCAAAAATAACTGATAATACCAGAAATGAAGTTAAAGAAACCGTTTATAGTTTCTTTATCGAAGAATGCGAAGTGGATGCTTCAGCTTTGAATGACCAAACTAATATTATCCGCGACATGGATGGCGATTCGCTGATGTTCCTGGAATTGATAGAGATATTCAAGAAGAAATATCAACTGAACATTGAGCTGAAAACGATAGGAAAATATGTGGTGAAGCATCCCGCCGAAACCGTAGGCGAACTGATTGACATGACGATGTTGATTATTGAGCACGAAAATCGTATCGTGAATCTCGAGTAAAGGCTTTTAGGCTTTAGACTATTAGACTATTAGGTGCTTTGAACGGAAACTTCAATCTGTAAGATGTTGTTTATAGTTTGATGATGAAAATGCCCGGGCTTGGCGTGCTGCCCGAACGCAAGGGATTGTAGCGGATAGCCCACAGCGCCGTTTTTCACGGCGCGAGGACTAGCAGCCCCGACTTTATCGGGATAAACTTCAAGCCCGACCCCGTAGGGGATGCGCCCAAATTATTTTTAGTATGCTTAAGCGAATTTAGTTTGTGTCGAGGGATGATAGGATGACCCGAAGGGGCTATATTTTGCCGTGAGAGGTGATTATATATATTAATTTTAGGACATAATACAGGTCTAGTTTCCATAGAAGAAAGAATAAGGTTAATACTATGAAGATAGTTAAGCTCCAGCGTGCCACGATCCTCAATTTTCTTTGATGGATGCGTATGAGGGATTTATAATAGAGGCGTTGCTTTTCGCCGGGGAGTTCTGTGATGAAAATGAAATTTGAAATTTTTTCGTCGTGGATGTTTATGATAGGTCGCACATACAGAAATTTGTCTCTTTGAATCATGATGCAAGTTTGTAGTTGAAATTGGATTGGTGCGTTGTGGGTAAAAATGGTCATAGTTTCCTCAAAAACGCTTATGTTTTCGAATGGTATTAAGATTGCTTGGCGTCTGACTCTTTTTAGATAGCGTTTGCGGAAGTAAATTTGGAGAAAAATACCGAGGATGAGAATGCTTCCGTAATAAGTTAATGTGTTGATTTGATAACAGATGTTGAAAATAAACAGCAAGAAAGATGCGATGAGGGCTGCACGCACTATGCTGCCCCATCTTGATTTTTTTAAATAGTGTTTAAGTGCTATTTCAAGGCTGTGGTTGTGGTCGTTGGTCATAAATTTCCCTTATTAAAAGTGTTTCTATTGTTAGTTATTCTTTTCTTTTTGATTTGCATGGCAAAAGTACAAAAAAATATGTTCGCCGGATGTTTCGCAAAAAAAAACTTTGCTTTAGGATAAGTCTGCCTGATTTTAGATGAAGTTTGACTTTTGTACGCAAAATTCATTGTTTTGTTATGTGAAGTCGAAAAAATGTTAGCTACTGCCAAAATGTCCTATTTTGGAGTGAAAGGATGGTTAGCTATGACAAAACGACTCCTTTCACCTCTGCGGACGCTCCTTTCACGTCTGCGGACGCTCCTTTCACCTTTGCGGACTCTCCTTTCACTTCTGCGGACATTCCTTTCACTTCTGCGGAGTTTCTTTTCACTTCTGCGGATGTTCCGTTCGTGTTTGCGGATAATACTTTCGCTTCTGCGGATATTCCTTTTATTTCTGCTAACATTATATTCACTTTTGCTAACATTGTTTTCGCTTTTGCTAACATTGTTTTCGCTTTTGCTAACATTCCTTTCAGTTCTTATGATATTTCATTTATGTCTTCTGATATTTCTTCTACATCAGTTTTCATTCTATTTATTTCTGCGGAAATATCTTTAGCATAATCTAATCAAAATCACAATATTAAAGAAATATTTTCCTTTGTATTTTATAGTATTATTGATAACTAAAAAAATATTTTGAAGAGAGAAGATATTTTTTTTATAAAAAACATTGCTATGTGAAAAAAAAAAAGTATTTTTGCGACCGTATTAATCAATAAAAATAATTTTATGGCAATAGAAAATCCAAAAGCGGACTATAATTTTAGTATTTCAACCTTAGTAACCACAGGTGATATAGGTGTTTCAAACATAGTGCGCGATACCACCCCATTGTCGAGCTATGGCGTTAATGCAGCTTACAAAGCTAACTTCGAAACTGTCTTAGAGGAAGTTAGAAATTGTCCTACGGATATTGAATTCACAGGCAATATGAAAGATTTGGGCGAAATCATGAAAGTTGATGCCCAGAATGTGCGCATTGCTGTTCGCTCGGTGATGAGTCGGGTGGTTGGTGTGTATCCCGTAAACAGTGGAAAATGGACGCGTTTCGGCACCAAAGGCTTAGATGAAATGAATGATCAGGACCTTGCCTCTTGCGGGCTGCGTGTGGTGCGCATAGCAACATTATTTCTCACTCAATTAGCATCAAAAGGCGTTACGGTTGCCTTGCTTGACAATTTGGAAGACTTGTCAAAGAAATTATTTAAAAGTTTTCACGATCATCATGATGCTGAATTAGAACGCATTGCAGCTACTACCGAACGGGTGGAATTGGCTAACAAATTTTATGCGATGATAGTAGAATTGTTTGGCTATGGCAAAGACTATTGGTCGTCGCGCAACTATGCCAAATATAAATCGTATATTATTTATAACACTCACGATGCCAAGCCACATTTGTCGGGCAAAGTGGGCACAGCAAGCGGCACTATGCTGGATGCACAAACCTCGCAGCCAACCTTACATCCCGAAATTAACCTTGAATATGTGGATGATGCGATTATTCCTGATGCTGAAGGCAACTGGCAAGCAAGCGATGTGCCGATAGAATGTGAAGAATATTGGGCATCAGCCGATGGGCATCCCCTAATTCATGGCGCCATCGCCATCCATGAAAATCAAAATACCGAATTAAATATTTTGATAGAACCCGGCACCACTCCTCCCCCGCCCGATAATTGATTTTTAGGGATTTAATGTAGGGATTTGGCATGATATATCCACGCCCTGACGGTATATCAAAACATTTTGGGAATATTATTGCCCAAATGCACATCAAATTCATTCCTTTTTATTAATTTTGCCACATATTTTATTGTATTATTTTAGTAAACAATTAAAGGAAACAAAATTTATGAAACTATTTTTAGACATATCTGACAAAAAAATTGACCTTGCGGTCCAACTATTCGAAAGTTTATCTTTCGTAAATCGCGTACACCCAATACATGTTGCCTCAGTGAAAATGTGGGAGGAAGTTTTGCAGGCTGCTGAAACGGTGAAACTTCATAAAGAAGGAAAAGTAACCCTGAGATCATCAAAAGACGTGTAGGGCTTAAGAGTTGACCAACCGTGAAAAGGGCATGTTCCCATGTCATCCAGGAAATCATTGTCGATGGGTGCCTTGCTGAACTGCCTGCATTGGCTATCCGGCCCGTGCCCGCCTCTTCCAAAGCAG
>CAIOJS010000198.1 GCA_903858655.1 uncultured bacterium
AAGAATCTTCCTGAAATATTTATGATAGGCGACGATGCTACTACAGAAACTAACGAAACTTCGGAATCATGATAAAATGCTACACTAAATCTTTATCAACAAAATATACAAATACTCGTTTCCGCTTTGGCGGTTTCGGAAGCCTTGTGTTGATAGCTGTTTTATTGGGGATGACGGCTTGCTACAATCCTTCGAAAATCAGTTTCACCAATATATCTTCCAATTATGTGAATTTGGCAAAGAATTTCAACCTGAGCATTTCGGGATTCACCCCCGATTCGTCCACATGCAAGGTGTATTTCAAATTTAACTCCCAAGCTTTGTTCTTTCAAAAAGACATCAAGAAAAATTATTTCTTTTCGAAATACAAAATAAACTATGAGCTGTATAACAGCTATGATTTGAAGAAACTCTTAGACTCTGCCACCGTAAACTTCATAGATTCCACGCATTTCAATACCACTGTGGAGATTTTCGATAGCCTCAGCATCCCTATTCATGACCATACATTCTATACCATAGCGTTTACGTTGACTGATTTGGGCAAGAAATACAGTACGACGAAGTATCTCTACGTGTCGAGCAGGCAGAATCTGAGTCGGAACAGCTTTTTGATGGTTCACGAAAACAATATCCCTTTTGTGGAAAGCTATATCAACAAAGGAGAACGTTTCCGAATTGTTTGTCGCGACGCAAGCATCCAAAAACTCTACGTAAAGTACTTCAACAGGAACTTTCCCATCGCCGAGCCACCCTATACCCTATCGGCAAACAGACCGATGAGCTTTGTGGCTGACAGTATTTTTACTGTGAGCGTATCCAACGGCAAAACCGATATGCTCTCGTTTAATAGCCAAGGGATTTATCATTTCCAAACCGACACTTCGCAAAAAGAAGGCTTCAGTTTGTATCGCTTTGCAGACGACTTCCCTGAAATCACTTCGCTCGAGCAGATGCTGTTGCCCCTGCATTATATCACCACCAAGACCGAATATTTGGATTTGAGTAGCGCGAAGAACACCAAGGCGGTGATGGATGCATTTTGGTTGGAAAAGGCAGGCAACCCCGACAGAGCGCGGGAGCTGATACGCACCTATTACAATCGTGTGCAGGATGCCAACCGCTATTTCACCTCTTATACGGATGGATGGAAGACCGACCGCGGTATCATTTACGTTATCTTTGGCTCGCCCATCAATGTGTTTCGGTCGGCGAGCAACGAGACATGGTATTATGGCGAAGACCAAAACATGATTTCGATTACCTTGGTTTTCGCGAAGACGTGGAATCCGCTTACGGATAACGATTACACTTTGGAGCGAGGCATCCAATATAAAGATTTATGGTATAAAGCTGTGCAGAAATGGAGGCAATAATATGATATGGTATATTTTAATTAGCACTGGGGCGTTGCTCCTTGTTTTGTGGATAGTTTATTTCAACAGCTTCGTTCGCTTCACCAATAAGGTGCATGGCGCGGAAAGTGATGTGGATGTGCAGCTCAAACGTCGGTTTGATTTGTTGCCCAATTTGGTTGAGATTGTTAAAGGCTACGCCAAACACGAGCGCGAGCTGTTTGAGAACATCGCCCTACAGCGTTCGCAGTTCGATGGGGCAGTCAACACTCAAGAAAAGGCGAAAGCGGGGAATGAAATCACCTCTTTGTTGAAGAATTTATTCGTTGTGGTAGAAAATTATCCCGAACTCTTAGCCGATAAAAGCTTTATCAATCTACAAAATTCTTTGATTGAGATTGAAGACCAAATTCAGATGTCGCGCAGATATTATAATGCCGTTGTTCGTGACTATAACACCTTGGTGGAGTCGTTTCCCAGGCTTGTTTTCGCCAAAGTGTCGGGCTACAAGGCAGTGCCATTCTTCGAGATTGCCTTTTTGGAAAAAACCGTTATACAAGTGAAATTATCTTAATGTAATCGTATGAAAAAACTCGTTTTTCTTCTCGCTGCTTTTGTCATTAGCCTTGGGGCTATGGCGCAAGAGGCTTTTGTTATCCACAACTATACGGTGGATGTGAACATCAACGCTAACGGTTCTTTCGATGTGAAAGAGAGCATCGCGCTCAGCTTTTCCGAATCCCGTCATGGCATCGTTCGGAAGATACCTTTCCGCTACAAACAGACGCGTGTGGACACTGCCAACAGGGCGAAGCGTGGCGATTATAGCCCCTATTACGAAACTTACGTGAAAAACATCAGCGTGGAGGGCTTTGAGTTTTCGACAACAAAAGAAGGCGACTTCATCGTCATTAAAATTGGAAATGCTAACAATTATGTGAGCGGCAATCAAACCTATGTGGTGAAATATACCGTGTGGGGCGCGCTCAACAAGTTCAGTCGCACGACGGAATTCTTTTGGAATATGGTCGGGAATGATTGGGATACAAAAATTGAGAACGTTGCCTTTCATGTGCGTTTTCCTTCCAAAATAAAATTAGGAAATAGCGACGTTTTGGCGTTCACCGGCAGGGAAGGTTCAAAAGAAAGCAACGTTACGATGGATATTTCGCCCGAAGGCATCTCGGGAAGAAGCACCAAAATACTGAACGCCAACGAAGGTATCACCTTGGCGGTGCGTTTCCCCTTGTCCTATTTCAAAAGTACCGACATTCCCATCGAAGAAATGGCAAATCAATTTTATGTCAAGACGTACAACACCATCGTGAAGCTGAACAAAGACGCTTCCTTGAACGTTACGGAACGTTATGTGGTCACTTTTGTGAATCCGACTTATGCGTTCACGCGCTATTTCGGCAACACCCAATCGGAAGAGGAAAATGCGACGAAAAGTCGGGAGAATATTTTTATTGAGAACTTCACGGGCGCTTGTGTTTCGGGTGCTGAAAAGAAATTGAGATTCACTTCGCAAGCATTTGGCGACAGCAAAAACATAAAAGTGGAAGCAAGCGGTGCCATGACAGGCACCTACGAATTTGTGTTCAACTATCGCGTTTGGGGCGCCTACTCTTTCAAAGAAAATTTGGCAGAAATCAATTGGAATATGCTCAACAGCGACATGAAAGAACCTGTGGAGAGCTTTGCGTTTAAGCTTATCATTGATACAACCATCCATTATACACGTCAGCATATCGGTTTTTTTGAAAACAAAAGCCCCGTGTTTTATGATGTTCATTGTGATTACAAAGAAAACAGCTATGCGCCCAAGCTGAATATCACTGCCAAGAATTGTCCTCAGATAGATTTTAAAGTGAAGCTGCATGGCTCGAATATTTCCCAAAAGATGGTTCCTTATGATATCTACGCCAAAAATTATGTGATAAAAGACTTCAACACGGAGTTGACTGTGCAGAAAAATGGCGTGGTGCATGTGAAACAAATCTATAAAATCGCTTTTGCGAATAATAAGGATGCTAACAATAATTTCTATACCGAAATACGCTATGTGTATCCAAAAGATTGGCGCATGTACACCACTCGGAGATATGAGGTTCCTTATTATGCTTTACTCGGTAATAAAACCAAACTCATAGTTAAAAACATTGATGCAGAACCAAGCCCCAATATACGTACGGATTGGCAAGACATGAACTATATTGTTGATTTTAATTCCACAGCAGCTAAAAAAGATTCTATTTATACTATTGAATACGATATATTTGATATTATCCATACCAAAGCCGGCAACTTCGCGATGAGCTATCCTCTCATCTCTTTGATGGACGAACCCATTTGTTCGGCAAGTTTCTCCATCAAATTCTCTGAAGAGACCGCATTTCCCTTTCTTTTCTATAGTATTTCGACCGATGATGAGGTGGCAAAGAACCAAACCATCACCATCCGCCGCGTTGGCAACACCATCATAGGCACATTACCCCGCGGTTTGATGCCTCAACAAAGTGCAATTCTTTACGCCGAATTTCCTCGTTCCTATCTGTCGGTGGGAACCCTATGGTTGAAGATTCAATTACTGTGGATGAACAATTTTCTGCTGATTATCCCTTTTCTTTTCTTGATTTTGCTGCTTATCATTTGGTATTTCATTGGTCGCGACACTAAAGAGACGGTGGTGGTGAGCTATTATCCTCCGGCGGAAGTCACTCCGGCGGAAGTTGGTCTGTTGTGGGATAACAAATTGCAGAAGCGCGACTTGGTTGCCCTGATTTTCTATTGGGCGGGCTATGGTTATCTGACGATAAAGGAGTTTACCAACCCCCTGACCCACGAAACCGACTATGAACTCACCAAGTTGATGAACCTGCCTCCCTTTGCCAAAAATTATGAGCTGACGATGTTTCTACGGTTGTTCAAATCAGGCGACACGGTGAAGATTAGCTCTCTCAAAAATAGCTATTATATAACGATGAACACCGCCGAGCGCGAACTTTTAGCCGATGCCAAAAATCGAAACTTCTATAAGCCCGGCACTATTGCCTTCGGTAGGTTTTTGATGCTGTTGTCCATCCTTGCTTTAATCCTTGGCACGGTGATGGCGATGAAATACGACCTCAATTTTTGGGAAGTGGTGATATGTTTCACTTCCATCTTCGCCATGCTACGCGTTTTTGGACATATCATGCCCAAACGCGGACCTTATGGCGCCAAAGTGCATGCGCAGGCTCACGGTTTCTACGAATTTATCAAACGTGCCGAACTGCCACGCCTTAGCGAGATACTCAAAGAAAACCCTCAATACTTTTATCAAACCTTGTCCTACGCCATCGTGATGGGTCAAGGGAAAGAATGGGCAGGGAAGTTCGACACTTTAGTCACCGAATCGCCGTCGTGGTTTGTGAGCGACAAGACGACCAACTTCAATACCTTGCTGTTTGCCAATTTGGTCATCAGTTCTATGCATCAAATCAATTCGAACATGAATTATGCACACATCGCCACCAACTCCACCTCGAGAAGCGGATGGAACAGCGGCGGGTCGTCGTTTTCCTCTTGGGGAGGCAGTGGCGGCAGTGGTTTTTCGGGCGGCGGTTTCTCGGGCGGTGGATTTGGCGGCGGCGGGGGAAGTAGTTGGTGAAAGGGCTTTTGATTTTTGATTTAAGATTTTTGATTTGTGATTTTAGATTTTAGAATTGCGATTATTGATTTTAGAATTTTGATTTTTAGCATACGCTGAATCGTCGCCATTTTAAACACAAAGACACCAAGACTCAAAGAACACAAAGTTTATTCCTGCTATTGATTAATGGTAAGCATCCTTCGTGCTCCTTTGTGCCTTTGTGTCTTCGTGGTAATTATTCTTTTGGTGGTTTGTGGAGAAAGCTTTTCCCTTCCCCCTCTGTGTATCTCCATGAAAACCTCCGTGTATCTCCGTGTTATAGCCCTTTTTATTATCCGAGGAGCTAACTGCATTTTTAATGCTTGAGCTATGCTTTATACTTTTATCATGAAAAGAAAAATAAATCCATTCTCACGAATTTCTTCTCCCTCCACATAAAAAACCTTTCTAATAATCCACATTTAGCTATCTTTGCACACGATTCGAGTTTCCTATAGTATCATCCAAAATCATAATCATAGAACAACACCCATGAGAAAAAAATTCAGAGGCGAGCGCATAACGCTTCAACAGATAGAAATCACCGATGCGGGTGCCGAAGGCAAAGCCATCGCCCGCCACGAGGGCAAAGTGATATTCATTACCAATGCCGTGCCCGGCGATATTGCCGATGTGTTGGTCACCCGCAGCAAAAAATCTTTTATGGAGGGCAAAGCCACCTTCTTCCATCATCTTTCGGACAAACGCGCCATACCATTTTGCGAGCATTTCGGACTTTGCGGTGGCTGCAAATGGCAACATCTGCAGTATCCCCATCAATTATTTTATAAACAAAAGCAAGTGGTTGACAACTTTGAGCGTATCGGCAAGGTAGCCATGCCCGAAATTCGCACTATCATCGCTTCCGACAACGAAACCGAATATCGAAACAAGTTAGAATATACTTTTTCCGACTATCGTTGGCTCACCGACGAGGATATGCAATCGCCCGACCGTGCCGAGATGAATATGAATGCCTTAGGATTTCATATCGCGCAGCATTTCGACCGCGTTTTAGACCTTAACCATTGTTATCTTCAAGCCGAGCCATCCAATTTGATTCGCAACAGCGTGAAAGCCTTCTGCATCGAACATGGTTTCACCTTTTATAATCCTCGACATCACACGGGCTTCTTGCGCAACCTCATCATCAGAAATACAACCTTAGGCGAAACCATGGCAATCATGATTTTTGGAGAAGAACACGCAGAAAACCAAGCCGCGCTGCTCAACCATATCTTGAGAATTTATCCTACCTTGACCTCGCTGATGTTTGTGGTGAATACGAAGCTAAACGACACAATCGCCGACTTGGACATCCAATGTTTTCACGGACAAAGCTACATCACCGAACGCTTGGGCAGCTTGGAGTTTCGCATCGGTCCCGTTTCTTTCTTTCAAACCAACTCGCGACAGGCAATGCGCATGTATGATTTGGTGAAAGAATTTGCAGCCATTACGCCCACCGACACCGTGTGGGATTTATACACGGGCACGGGCACCATAGCCAACTATGTGGCGCGCGATGCCAAAAAAGTTATTGGCATTGAGTATGTTCCGTCCTCCGTTGACGACGCTCGCATCAATTCATCCTTGAACGAAATCACCAATACAGAGTTTATAGCAGGCGACATGGCGAAGATTTTGACCGCTGATTTTATTGCCGCGTATGGAAAACCCGACGTGATCATCACCGACCCGCCTCGCAACGGCATGCATCCCGATGTAGTGGCTCAAATGATGGCAGCCGCTCCAAAACGCATCGTCTATGTAAGCTGTAACCCCGCTACCCAAGCCCGCGACCTCGCCATGTTGTGCGAAAGTTATACTATAACTGCCGTTCAGCCTCTTGATATGTTCCCTCATACGCATCATGTTGAGAATATTGTGCTTTTGGAGAAGAGTTGATTACTATAAATATAATAATTTGATAATCATTTAGGCTCAGGCATATTAGTTATCAATGGTTCTATTGTTATATTGTTCAATTGTTTTTTGAATATAGCGTCTTTAGTTCTCTGTGTACCTCTGTGCAGAACCTCTGTGTATCTCTGTGTTATAGCTTTAGGGAATCAAAAGGAAACAACTCTGCATTTTCACATCCATCCTCAAAACTTTTTTCTATCCATTAAGCATACCGCTTATTTTATCCTTGGCGGGATAATTTGAATGCTATAAAATACTTATGTTTTATGCTTCGGAATATTTTCCGTTCAATATATCTTTATTGTTTTATACTTCGGAATACTTTATTTTTATAGATCATTACTGTTTTATACATCGGAATATTTTCCGTTCTATATATCACTACTGTTTTATATTTCGGTATATTTTCCGTTCTATATATCATTACTGTTTTATCCATCGGAATATTTTTTGTTCTATATATCTTCATTTTTTTATATATCGGAATTATTTCCGTTTCATATTTCATTAATGTTTAATTGAACATAAAAAA
>CAIOJS010000199.1 GCA_903858655.1 uncultured bacterium
AAAAAAAAATAAAAAAAAAGAAAGCATCCTATCACTTTTTTTAGTACTTTTACCCTCGAATTATTAACCAAATCTTTTTATCATGAAAAATTTTACTTTATCCTTAGTTGCAATTCTTCTTAGTGTATGGTGTTTTGGTCAAAATAAACCTGCCAAAACAGAAGCTTCATCGCTGTTGCAAACCAAAACATCTTTCACATCAGAGAATCAAAGTTTACCTAATGCGCTGCCAAAAGTTTTTTATTCGTCAGAGAAATCATCGGCGAAAGCAGATTACATGACGCAGAATTTTGATGGCACATGGCTGTCGGGCAGTTGGACGCAAACCATTTTGTTGACCGCAAAAACATGGGTACAGAATAATCCTTCTGCCACCCCTTTCACCACGGTGGATCCATCCAACCTGTATTCTGCTATTTGTCCTTACTCCTTGCCTACGGAACTTCAGAACGAATACCTGAAAACACCAGACATTACAGGTACGTCCGGTGCTATATCTTTGTTTCTTAAGTTTTGGGCGGGCTATAGTTATAATTGGTTACCTGTAGGCGGACAAGGCAATCCCGGTGCTACGCTTCGTTGCCTCATCTCCACTAACAGCGGCACATCATGGACCACCCTTTGGGATGCCAACAACACTCCATTATTTACAGGTTGGGGATGGCGCCAAATCCTTGTGGACATCTCCGCTTATAAATCTGCTCCATTTATGTTGGCTTGGCAGGTTACGGGGGCAGATGGTGACCTGATGGCGCTCGACAATGTTGCTGTTTATGAACCACCCTCAAATGATATAGGTGTTTCAGCAATTACATCACCCATGACCACATGCAACCTACTTTCTTCCTCGGAACCCATAGTAATCACCATCAGTAACTATGGTTATTCGCCCATCAGCAACTTTAATGTTTCGTATAAGATAAACAACAACACCCCTGTTACGGCAAATTACACAGGCACTATTAATGCAGGACAAACAGGCACTTATACTTTCAATGGAGCCAATGGCGCCAACCTATCGGTTGGTGGCAGCTACACCATAAAAGCTTATTCTTCATTGGGCGGCGATGTTCTTGCCACCAATGACACAAGCACGAGCGTCATCAAAGTGGGCGCCACTGCCGTGCCATTTACCATGGGATTTGAAACAACCGAAGATTTAAGCGGATGGACTTTGAACGATGCTAATACAGATACGTATTATTGGGGACTTTACTCTAGTGGTACTTATGCTCATACGGGAACCCAATACATAAGCTATCCCTATAATATGTCGAGTGCCGCGGATGATTGGTTTTGGACAAAATGCACCAACTTTGTTGCAGGCACCAACTATGTTTTGAAGTTTTGGTATGCACAAGAATTGTCAAGCTACACCGAAAGTCTTCGGGTGAAGATAGGCAACAGCAACTCGGTGGCTGCCATGACAACGCAATTGGTGAATTTGCCTAGCATCACAAATACCTCTTATATACAATCCATAACCAATTTCACAGTACCAACATCCGGAGTGTATTATATCGGGTTTCAATGTTACAGCGCCGCCGACCAAGGCGATTTGAACATAGATGATATTAGCGTGGATATTTATGTTGACGTGAATGAAAACTCTGAAGCAGCCAAATACAATGTATTTCCAAACCCTGCAAACGATCTTCTGACGGTAAGTGCCCCCGAAAGCATGAGACAAATCACCATTTTGAACACCTTAGGCTCGGTGGTGAAACGTGAGAGTGTCAATGCAAATATCATCACACTCAACACATCTACTTTACAGAATGGTATCTATTTCATCCAAATAGAAACCGGAAGTGGTATGATAATGAAGAAAGTTCAGATGCTACTCGTGGAATTTGGAGTCAGGCAAATAGTTTAAATTATGCAAAATATTATAACATTTCTAATAATTACATAAATAATATATCAACAAGTGGAATAACTTTAAGTTCAACTAATAATTCTATTATTTCTAATAACATATTAAATAATTCAGGTCATGGAATGACTGCAACAGGAATATGGTTATATCAATCATCTAATAATTTAATAGATAGAAATATAGTAACTAATAGCACAAATGCAATATATTTAGAAACAGCAGTAAATAATCTTATGGCTTCTGATAATACTATTTCAAATAATAATCTTTCTTTTGGAACTTGGACTAATGGTTCTGGTTTTGGAAGCGGTATAACTTTAGACAATGCAAGTAGTAATATAGTAACAAATAATATAGTTTTAAATAAATCAAATGGAATAAGAGTAACAAATCTGGCTATTTATAATCAAGTAAATAAGAATATATTTAATAATAACTACTTTGGAGTATTCTTATCTTCAGGTCAAAATAATATCTTAACTAATAA
>CAIOJS010000200.1 GCA_903858655.1 uncultured bacterium
ATTTAAACCGAGACTCACTAACACCTACAATCTAAGTATTTTATCCCGTAAAAGAGCAAATGCAGCAGCTTAGCAAAATTAAAGCTCTTTCTTGTCATCACAAAAGCCCTGCATAAGATCCTCTAGAGAAGGGCTACTACTCTATCGTATAAATCAAATAATCTTAAAATATTTTTTATTTTTAAATTCATTATTATGGGCTATTATAAACAATATCCAATTTCCGATTCAGGGCGAGAATCTGCATTGACCAATGCACTAATTCGGAAGGAAGCCGTAGGACCATCAGGGAACATTTTCACAGAGAAAAACACCCAACTATTAGATATAAACGCTCCATTATTCATTCAGAAACGAAAAGAGAACAAAAAAGCAATTGGATTTTTTCGGAAAACAAATTCGAATTACAATGAACTCGTAGAAAAAATAAAAAATATAAGCTCGCATGGACTACAAATCGTCAATTTCAAAATAATTGATAAGTGCGAAGGATGGTCTGAAGCCACGCGCGTACTTTATGGTATGAATCTACACGGACATCTTCCCGCTTCCGGAACGGAATGGCAGATAGTGGAAATGGCACTGCACTTTATTTCAGGGGAAAAAGCCCGTGTGGCGCAAGGAGGCACTCCTTTAGCCGATGTAACAAAAGAAGAGGTGGAAGCATTGCTCGATACATTAACTACGAAACGCCTGAATAAACAGGATGCAGCAGAGGCATTAAAAAAAACACAGGACACACTGAAAAAAGAACGCATAATTGTTGATAAACTCATCATTAGCATGTGGAATGACATTGAACATGTATCGCAGGACAGGAAAAAGGGAGCAAGTCATGCTTTTGATAAAAGTTGGGGCATGGTTTATGTGCATTGTCCTGACTTTGCAACAGTGAATATACGCACGGAGGATGAAGAAACTTCGGAAATTCTTGTGGGAGTCAGGTTGCGCATCGGACCACTTGACGGAAAAGGCGGAACGAAGGGTTGTAGCAATCTATTTGGCACCGCTGTTTTAAAATCGAAGAACTTTAAACCTACATATATAATTGCGGAACACCATCTTTATGAAAAAGCTGTACGTGAAATCACTCTTGTAGAAGATGAAACTATCACTGTGATTATAAAAATGAAGAAACGTCTGCCGATTGAATTGACGAATGAACCGTAAGAATAGTATTTTCTAAAAATACAAAAGAAAATAGAAATGCCAGGATTGTAAAATCTAATAATTACAAGCTATTTTTCATCATTCTCTTCCCTCCTACTAAGAAAAAAAGGCTTGCTCTCAACGAACAAGCCTTTTAACTTTAAATACTTTAGGCACTTTAGTACACTTTAAGTACTCCTACTTTAAATACTTTAGGCACTTTAGAGCACTTTAGGCACTTCTTCTTTAAGTACTTGAAAATACTTTAGTGCACTTTAGACACTTTAGCGCACTTTAGGCACTTTAATCGGTTTCAATCACCAAAAATTTTGAAATACTCCAAAATGACTTGGCATTCTTTATTACTAATTTTTCAATTATTTTACCTTTCATCACCATTTCATAGCTTCCATCTGGATGCGTGCTCAATAGTTTCGCACGTTTCACGTTCAAACTTAGTTCCGTGAAATAACGTATATCTACTTTGTTATAACTTTCAGGATTTACCTTCTGTGACACTTTATCGCTCACGATAACCCCTTTTGTTTTGAGGTCTTTCCGTAAACCTATCACGTAATACGCTGTATTTAATTCCACTGTTTGTTGATCTATCGTCTGTGCTTTTTGATCATTTTGTGTTGTCAAATCCACAATGGTCGCATTCAGTTCCACAACGGTGAAATTCAGTTTCTCCAACTGCACTTTCAGGTCGGCAATCTCCGTTTCCTTGGCGGCAATCTGGGTATTCAGCATATCAATGGTCTTTTGCAACGCACCCACTTTCATATTCGACTTGCGCAAAGCACTTTCCAATCGCGCAATCAACTGTTTATTCTTTTCCAACATGGTGTTGATGTTCTGAATGTGCTCTTTAATGCTTTCTTTCACATCTGTGCTCACCTCGTTGTTGCCTTTTTTCGATTCCGCAATCTTCATCTGGCTGGTTTCTATGGTTTTCAGGTTGTCTTCCACATCATTCACAAAACTGAACATGCTATTCACTGTTGAATCCTTCTGATCTAGTTGTGCCTGCAGTTGTTTAATCTGAATGTCCTTAGGATCATCCGATTCGCCCGGCTTCTTACTGTTATTGCAGCCCCAAACCAGAGGCAACAAACATAAAATGATTAAAAAATACTTTTTCATAATAATTGTTTTTAGTTTAATTTGATAAAATGAACGACAAAGTTATACAAAATAATGCATGCTAACGCAAAAATAATATGTTTTCTTTCCTTACGGGAAACTTGGCGGCGGTCCATAAGCAGGATTTGAGGTCAAATCGTGGTCCGTAAGCGTCAAAAGGAAAGCTTTCAGATCAGCCTTCTGCTGTAAAGTTAGGTGCGCGCCACCAAACGGCAATTTGTGCATCAGCGGACTTGCGTACGGCGAACTTTTCAGTCCCTCGCTGTAGAAATTTATCACTTCATCGAGGGTAGTATATCTGCCGTCGTGCATATACGGTGCCGTAAGCTCACAGTTTCGTAACGAAGGCGCCAGATACGCTCCGTGATCCATCGGATCTCCTGTCACTCCGTAGTGATCATTTGGATCCGTGAACACTGTATCTTTTGCATTGTTGTAAAATTGATAGGTAGTGAGCAATGGATTTCCCTCGCCCCCGTGGCAATGGAAACAATCAGCCCCTTGTTCCGTCACGAACAACACAAAACCGTTGGCTTCGCTCGTTGTCAAGGATGTTTCATGCAACAAATATTGATCAAACTTCGAATTCACCGAAACGATGCTTCTGATAAATTGTGCAACAGCCTTTGCCATCAATTTAAAGGTGATTGTTTCTGTGTTAAAGGCTTTTTTAAACAAAGGTTTGTACCCGGGAATTGCTGCAATGGCATTTCGTGCTTTGTTCGTGTCACTATGCATCTCAAAAGGCACTTCTACTACGATCTCCACCACGTCTTCCAGCCGTTGCTGATAAGGATTTGGGTTATTAGGGTTCACTAAACCGTTCCACAAATAACCATTATTTTGCCAAACCAGGTTCACAACGGGTAACATGACGTGTGGTGTAGCAATTCCCGTAATCCCAACTGGATGCCCGTTAGGAAACGGTCCGTTCAACCCGCATTCAAATGCATTTTCCTGCACATGACAAGTAGCGCAGCACATCTGCGAGTCCGCCGACTGATATCCTGAGAAACGCATATCGTAAAAAAGTGTTCTCCCTAAGAAAACTCCGTCAACTGTCAAAGGATTATCTGCAGGAATATTCATTTGTGAAGGAAAATACCACGGTGAAACAATTGTATAAGGCTTTGGATCATATTTTGTGGAGTCTCCAACATAAACTTCCGTAATTGGAATTTCCTTGGTGCAGGATGTCAGCAAGAAAAAGCCTGCTGCCAGTCCAAAAAATAATTTCTTTAGTAAATATTTCATTGCTGCCTCGAACTTATTGAATTGTTCCCACAGAAAAAACCGTCGCCCCATTCTCACAAGCCAAATGCATCGCAGCTTGGTTCTGCATAGTTGCCGAACAAACATTGAAATCCCAAATATTTGGCGTGTTAAACCACTTCTCAATTTTCATAATAATCTCAACATTGGTGGTTTTATCCTCGCGAATAATGAATGCAGAATTTGGAAGCGTCACCGTGAAATAGTTTTGTACAAATCCTGTAATGGAATCCACCACAATCACATCATGAGCATACGTTTGCCCAATTCCCAAATGGAAATTAAAAGCAGAAAGGTTACTTGTCGTATCAATCCACTTCCCATTGAGCTTCATATAGTGGTATCCTCCACCTAAAAACAGGGGCCAGAACATATTACTTTCCGGTGGATTCAAAAAAGCATTGCTGATGTTCCGCACTTCATTCAACCCGAAGGTAAAAGATATGGAAGTGTAACTCCCAACAGGTATTTTATCCGAAACGGACCAATTGGATGTAGCAGGCAAGTCACTATCCACATAATGAAGCTCGCTCCCCGTCCCTAACGAGAAGAATGTTCCATTATTATTCTGCAGAATGATATCAGAAACAAAGTACTGAACCTCATTAACCAAGTAATTGTTCCCAGCGGCATTCGTGTAAATCAAAGTATCCACCCTCAGTGCCTGCCCATCAACATTATTTGTAAATTGAAACCCTATGTTGCCATACCTTACTGGTATATCCACAATTGGGTCTTCTCTTTTGCAAGAAAACATGAAAGCTAAAAGCAAAAAAGCAACAATAATATATTTGAAATTTTTCATGTAAATAGATTTTAGGTATTAACTAGTCAAGAAATAGAATAAAAAGCAAAATTACAAAAACAAAATGGAAAAATAAAAAAAAAGCCACCTAAATAAAGGTGGCTTTTAATTTCTGCAATAATATTAGTTAAGCGTGAAACGAATAGGCATGTTGAATTGCACCCGCACTGCCTTCCCGGATTGCTTTCCGGAATTCCATGGAGGCATCAATTTCACAACGCGAACAGCTTCTTCGTCACAACCGCCGCCTATACCTCTTAAAACTCTTACATCAGCCACTCTACCCTTTTCGTCAACAACAAATGTAACGTAAACCGTTCCCGAAATACCACTTTCTTTCGCCATTTGAGGGTACTTAATGTTTTCGGTAAGGAACTTGATACGAGCTTCGTCGCCGCCGGGAAAAGAGGGCATTTCTTCCACAACAGTAAAGATAGGAGTTTCAACAACTTCTTCAATAATGTTTTTGGAATTATCGTCTTCAACCACCACTTCCTCTTCGGTATTAACACTTGTATTGGCTGTTTTATTCAAGTCATCTTGATTAATTTCGGTAGTTTCAGTAGTATCAGTAACAACAATAGGAGCCACAAATCTTGCTTTCTGTTCCACCGTTGCTTCTGGTGGTGGTGGTGGTGGTGGTGGTGCAGCTTCTTCTTTAGGTTTGTTCATGTCCATCATATCAACACTAACCTGTTGATCTTGATTTGCAGAATAACTCTGTTTAAAGATAAGAAACGGAATGAGCACGCCAAATATCAAAATAACACTCGAAATAATGACCGAACGAGTAACAATTTTCTTATAGTTTTTACGCATTGCATAAGCACCATATTCTTTGTTCCTTCCACGAAACACTATTTCATCAAGGTTATTAGCAGCGGTAATATCAAAATTTTCTGTCATAGTCTTTAATTTATTTTAATTACTATTAAGGTGCTTTTTGAATCAATGCTTTTTCTTCTGGAGATATATCCACAATAGCATAACTCGCAATATTACATATAGCCATTTCGTCAACCACATTTACAATACTCTTGTATTTGGTTTTTTCGTCAGCTTTAATCAGTATGATAGGAGATTTTTTATCGGATTTCTTTATTCGTTTGATTTTTGCATTCAGCGAATCATCTGACATAACCAATTCTCCTTTTTTTACCTTCTCTTTCAAATTATAGATTTCAGTAAATACTTTTTCATTTTTCGACAATAATACTTTGCGTAAACCATCTTTGCTGAAATCTGTTTTATGCCATTTGTCAAAGCTAGGCAGTGCACCTTTCGGAGCATCCTCAGGAACGTCTTTATGATAAAACCAGTACACTTTATCATTATCACTAAGGATAATAGAATATGTTCTATCAAAAGCAACTGCTGGAGGTGGAGCTTTCGGATCCGGTGGTTCCGGCATCGTGATTTCCATAACCTTTGGTTTGCTAAAAGCAGTTGTTAACATAAAGAAGGTAATAAGCAAACACATTAAATCCACCATGGGAGTCATGTCAATGTGTGCACCCATTTTCCTTGGGGTTCGCCTTCCGCCACCTTTTTTGTGTCCGGAATCGTTTTCAATAATTTCACCCATATATTTTAGGTTTTTCTGTTATTAAATATAATATCAAATCTATTTCTTAATGTCTTCTAAAGTAGCTTCTTCTTTCTGCAGGTTGGTAACGAGGTTAAACTTATTAACGTTGTTTACCTGCATCAAGTCCATAACTTTCTTAACGGTTTTGAAGTTTGCATCTGCATCACCCTTAATAGCCACTTCCGCGGTAGGATTCAAGATACGAGCGAAACGTACCCAATCGCCCAATTCGGGTAATTGTGTGCCAATCGTATCTATAGGGATACCTATTTGAAATCCTTCTTTTTTCTTTCCATCTTTTTCTCTCAACCAAGGCAATACGTTTTTAATCGGCATACCAAAGGAAGAGCTTTGCTCAAAAGCTTTAATATCTTTTGGAGTCATGGTGATAGTAAACCTTTTAGCAATTTCGGTTATTAGCTTGCTTCTAAAATGGTCTGTTGTATCTTTTCCATTATCCATATTGAAAAACACTTTATCGTCTTTGGAAACCAACACCGTGATAACATTTTTTTCGGGTGCGGTTTTGTCAGATACCGATGAAGGCGAATCAATAACTTTGGCTTCTTGAGGTCTGAAAGATGTTGTAAGCATGAAGAACGTCAAAAGTAACGAGAACAAATCCACCATGGGCGTCATATCCACGTGGGGGGAACTCCTTTTTAGTTTAATTTTTGCCATAATACAAAAAATTACTTAC
>CAIOJS010000201.1 GCA_903858655.1 uncultured bacterium
AACCTTGTGTTTTTGGTCGTAGAAAACTTGTTTATCGGTAAGAAGATTTTCAAGGGCATTGTTCCACAGGTATAAACCGCTTCGATGGGCTGAGGTATTCTGCTGTAACTTACGCCTTGCCTGTGGCTCCAGCTTCAATTTTCGCTTTATTCGTTCTTCAATTTTCGCAGATTCGTTGTCGACGTCAATGGGGTCAAATTGTTGTCTTATCTTGTACTCCCACTCAACAAGTTCAATTGCAAGTTTGATGTGTCTTTTCTTTTTTTTGTACATCAAGTCGGGGCGGAATAGACACGTATTTTGCCATTACCCCAGGGACAAGAAAAAGTCGGTTAATAAACCATCCCCGCCGCAAGCAGCGGGGTATTATTCGTCATGCCGGACTTGATCCGGCATCCAGTTTGGATTTCCGGATGTTGCTGGCGCAAGCTAAGACACCCGCTTTCGCCAAAATAACGGGATCGCAGCAAGCCGCGGGGAATGTACCCGCAGTGATTCAATCCGATAGCTGTAAAGTCTGCCTCCCATCATCGTTCCCATGTATCTGTGGTACAGGCTGCCAGCAGAGGATAACAAATGATATGGGCCACAGAAGGATTAGCATGGCAAAATATTATCTCACTAATTTCAGAAAAACATAAACGAAGAATGAGCGAAAAGGGAGGGGGCAAAACATCTCCCCCTTTTTATGAAGCGGGCCGGAGAATCAAAATTACAAAAACTATCAATTTTTGTAAAGCTCCCATGCATGCATCCACATCGTGCAAAAAATGGCAGTTTTTGTAATATAGATTTCCTAACACCACATAATTACGAGTGTTTTAATAAATTAGCCGTTGCCGATGCCCTTTAAAGTCATGTCGAATATAACCTCTGTGATTTTGTAATCTGTGATTGTATATGGAGATAATTTTTGCGATGTGGATCTGAGTTGCTTTCTATATTGAGGGGGTACTTAATTTATACAAATTTCAATAATTACCAAGGGGCTTATTGAATGCGGTTTGAAATACGTAAAGTTTTGAAGGTTTGTTTTCTGTTCCTTTAGACTCTGGGCTTCTTCCTTAGTTAATAAGGGTCTGCATTAAAGAAAAATAGAGTGTTTCCAATGGCAATGGGGAGATAGATCTGTAAAATTGTTGACTTACCTATTCATCAAGAGCATAATATTATTGTCAAGCCCGGCAATATGGAGGTAGCTGCTGTTTGTTCGATTTGTTCAAAGTTGGCATTTACATTCTACTTTTTATTCCTGGATATATCTTCGTTCAAACGAAAGATCATCATCTGCTGAGAGAAAAAAAGCCGCAGTTTGAGAAGGCTCTCGAAATTATCCTTTGGAGTGCGATTATATGGGTGATCGCTTTTTCAATCCCGGGCTGGTTGTGCCCAGACTCCCGGGATACATTGTGTTTAGCAATTAGTAAAAATATCCTGAAGAACAATGTGGTGGACGATTTACCCCTTGAGATCATTAAAAATGGTGCATCTTCAGCAAGGTTATTTCTTTGGGTTTGCGTGTGGTCCTTTTTGGCAAGCTCGATATGGGGATTTCTTCGTAAGACAAGGCGGGTGGATAGTTGGATAAAGTTTATTACCGGAAGAGATTGGTACCCCTCGGTAGCGTTCAAATTTTTCAGGGAGAACATCGATAAAGCTGTGGAGGTCACCGTAGAAGGCAAAAAATATATTGGAGTACTCCTTAGCGCCCCCGATACCAAAGAGGATAAATACATTATCATTACAGACCCGCAGTTGATGATACAGAAGGATGATGGAACGTATGCCTTGGAGAAGCTGTTATTAGTTGACTTTATTGTAATTAAGTTTAATAATATTAATGAAATAAAAGTCTTCAAGGGTCTCTTGAAAAAGAAAACCCAATAGTAAGGAGGTTTGATATGACCAAGATCAAGGGTAGTTTTTCCAGTTCAACGCAGCGCCTGGATGAATCCTTTTCGTCCCGCGCTATGCAAAAAAACTTGACTGGGCAATCGGACGTAGAAATAGATACATCGGACACAATAGTTTCTCCGACCGGCAACATTCAGCCCTCTCCACCTGCGCAGCAAGGCGGAACAGCGGATAATTCTTCGGAAGAGTAGCTAATTTCAAGGATATACAGACAACATAACATTGCAATTTTAAAAATTATTGTGAGTTGCGAAAAAAAAGGGAACGTATCTGGTAATGTTGTATGACCATCAAAGACGCTTGTTCTATTGGACAAAAAAATAAGAGGGATTAGTCCCTTAAGGATGAATTTGTTGTTTTCTTGGCAAGAATATTTTTGGCGTCCTTTGCAAAGCATTGTTAAACAAGGGCTTGCAAGACATTTAATGACTGTTGAACTTTTTAAAATTAACTTTTCCGGCTTGTCCGGGTTAGGATTAGAGAAATTTTAGCTTACAGGAGGTAATCGTTACGAAGAGGTTAGAGGTCGTTCCATTTTCATTTGAGAAAAAAAACTATGAAATCAGGGTAATATCAGATGGGGAAACTGTTCGTGTTAGTGCATTTCTTGATGATAAACCGGCTAATGGATATGCGTATTCGGTAAGCTTGATAACAGCGTTCGGAATTGATAGAAAGCTTGGGATAGATGCTGTGCAGGATATGATAGACGACGCGAAAAGAGATGTGCTTGAAAAGAGATGGGAGCGTTTTTTAACCCGGACATCAATAAAGCCGAATATAACCCCGTTCCCCGGAAAAAAACGGTGACTCAATCCGGCGCAAGCTCTTGGAACATTGTGTAAAACTCCTTAAGCAAGCCGCGGCCCTTAAACGGTGAGGCCGAGATGAGGCTTTTACATCTTCAAGTTTGACAATTCACAGCGGGCTTTCCTCTATTACTTTCTATTGTAAATCATTAATTGTTCCGTTAGCTTATCTCATCGTTTTGTAGGTGTCTATAATAACAGGTAAATTCTATTTTCCCGTTTATAAATATTGCACATAACGGGTAGAAGTATAGCACTGGTTGCCAGCCAATTTTCAGAGCGCGTGCACTCCGTCTGCCTTCCTTAATCAATGTTCGCCTATTTTCGACCTCATACAGCATATCAAGTGGCAATCCACACTTGCTGCGGGAATAACCCCGTCGAATAAATGGTCTGTTTGTAGGGCCACATGCGCAGCTCGATGCGCGTCTTAATTGAAAAAGACAAGTTTTGGTGAGGGAAAAACCCTATCAAATACTGATTGTGAAAAACCCCTAATATCAGGTACTTACATGGCACAAAAATGGTGAGGGAAAAACAAATGTTTTATACGCACTAAGCAGGCTCCTTCCCGCTGTCAATATTTTTGAATAAACAGGAGATATACTTGCTTTAAATGGCAATCAATAGTTCTTTAATAGGATTTTCACTTGTAAATTTATTAAAATTGCAGGAGAATTAAGAAAAGGAGCATGAGAATCAAGACTAAATGGATCATTACAAGACCCAACCCCCTTTGCTTTTCCAGGCTTCTTCACCATTCAATCCCCTTTGAGCGCAAAGAGTCCTGTGCCTGATTATTGCCTAACCGTGCAGCCTTTTTTAAACTACCAATGCCTTGCTCCGTTTTATTAACTGAAATGTAATTAGTCCCTTGAAAAAAATAGGCCATTGATAAAAAGCTTGCCATTTCCTTTTCTATACGTGGATCACGAGAAATAGATTGCTCAAGTATCTCTACCCCTCTATCCAAATCTTTAATCCCATCAATACGATTGCCGGTCAGGCCGAGAGCAACCCCACGAAACACAAAAGCTTCTGCATATTCAGGATTCAACCGAATAGCTCTATCTAAATCTGCCATTGCTCGTTTATATTCACCAACCTGGACGCGTAGAACTCCACGATTACAGTATGACTCTGCTAAATTAGGATCTAATACTATAGCCTTTTCGAAATCTTTGATGGCTAAAGGAGAGTTGTTCATTGAGGTATAAACGTTTCCTCTTGCATTATATGCACCAGCAAATTGTGAGTCTAGCTCAATTGTTCTATTTAGGTCACCCATTGCTCGCTGTTTATCACCAAGTCGACTATATGTAAGTCCCCGCACAAAATAAGCTTTTATAAAGCCCGGGTCTATTTCAATGGCCTTATCAAAAGCCTTAATTGCATTATAAAAATCACGTTTATTAGATAATTGTAAAATCCGGTCTATTCGAACACTCAATTCGGTTTTATCCGAACACTCAATCCGGTTTTATCCGAACGGAGTTTCGGTAATCCTTTCCCTGCCGTCACTACATTATAAAAGTGTTCGACCTAAGTCAAGCCTGAATGTA
>CAIOJS010000202.1 GCA_903858655.1 uncultured bacterium
CATAAGTCCTTTTACCTACTGCCACAATAACCCTATTAGATTAATAGATGTAAATGGGATGGAAGACATTGATCCACCTTCAGCATCAACAAAACCATTCCCTGTTCCTGAAAACAAGATAGTGGAAGGAGGCAAATTAATTTCAGGAGTGGAAGTTATGGATAATGGGTCATGGCATAATTCGATGCAAGCATCGAAGTCTTCTATTACGAGTGTCATGGCAAATAAATTATGAAACATAGTATTTCGATAATTTTTTATCGGCTTTATATTTTGTAAAGCTCCAATTTAATTTTCGCTTTTCTCTGTTATTCCGTTTTGTCCAAGCATTTATTTCGCTTTCGAGATCAGAACGGTTGCCAATATTTCTGTCTAAACATTCATGATCCAATAAGTTGATCTCAATTTCAGCCATGTTTAACCAGCTTGCATGCTTAGGGGTATAAATGAAATCTATCTTCTTCAACAGGCGAGAACATTCATGCTCAGAAAAAGTCTCGTAAAATGATTTTTCAAAATGAGTATTTAGATTGTCAAGAACCAGCTTAATTTTCTTTGCACTTTTGTATTTTACTTCAACGAGCCACTTGATAAACTTGGCAAAATCCTGGCGTGTTCTTTGGTCTGTTACTTTGATAAAATGTTTGCCAGCTTTCGGCTCAACTGCTACAAAAATGTTACATGTACCTTTCCGCCGATATTCATAATCATATTTCTTAACTTGACCTGGTTTCATCGGAATAGGTATACGGGAATCTTCCAGTAATTGTTTGCTTTTCTCGTCAAAGCATACAACTGGATTCGCTGGATCATAGGCTTTATTATACAAATTCAACAGTCTATACATTCGCTTTCTATATTCACTGGTGATTTCCGTAATGCACCACATTTTCTTTAGCCAAGGCTTACATTCGTTTTTTTTAGCAACAACCGTATTGATTCTCGATTGATCGTTATTCCATTTTGTTCTTTCAGTGTTTCTTCAAGTAGTCGTAAAGTCCATCGGGCCCTCCCTTCAGGAGCTTTTGAGCATACCATTGCAATGATATCAGCATTATCCTTTTCATCGTGTTTGATTGGTTGCCCAGGTCGTGGTTCATCTTTTATTGCTTCTTCAGGTCCTGATTCTAAATACTTTTTTTTAACTCTCCAAATCGTAATTCTACTAACATTATAAAATTCAGTAATTTCGGCATGGGACTTGCCTTTATCAAGAGCCAATAAAACATAGGCACGTTCAAATTCTCTTGAAGCACGGTTACCAGTTTTTGTCAAATTAATGAGAAGCTCACGATCTTTTGATTTTAATTTGAATTCTATTTTAGGCATAGCTTTGTGGTTTGATTTCCACAAAGATAACGTTAATTAATTAAATTGTCAAGACACTAGTGGGCATTACGAGGCAACATAATTTGAAATATTTTGTTCTCCTAATATTTAATCCCAACTCAAGAATCTTTTTCTGTCCAATATTTCCGATGGAATAGTTCCACAAAGAATATAGAACCAAAAGGAATGTTATTATTATTATCATTGTAAATCGACTCGTAATAAAATAGCCTGGTCGGAATTTGGTGCCGGGGCTTTGTGTGGAGGGCTATTCTTTTTGTTGTAATACATGAATAATTGTCAAAAGCTTCACTCTTTGTAATTTACCTTGTGTTTTTCCCGGTACCCATGGCGGTGATGAAAGTAAAATATTTTTAATTTCTTCACTGTATTTGTTAC